>CAZFGQ010000003.1:0-73707 GCA_964518675.1 uncultured Spirochaetota bacterium | reverse complement strand
AAATATTTTTAATTTTAATTTTATGTATATTTTGAAAAATTTTCTTGACTAAATTTAAGTATCATGATAGAAAATACAGTAATTAGAAAATTTTTTAATACTTTTATTTCCTTTTTTTTATCCATAAATTAAAATCTATTTAAAAAAGAGAAAAATATTTTAATATATCAAATTGTTAAGATAAAAATATTTTAAGGAGGTGTTTTATGAAGTTTAAGAGAAGAAAATTAATGATCTTCGTAGTTGTGACTTCAATTTTATTTTTATTTAGTTTTACTGCCTTTGCTGGTGGTGGGAAAGCAAAGGAAGAGAAAGCTGGGGCTGTGGAGATAAAAAAACCGATTAAGATGGCCATACTGGGTATTGGTGGCTGGTTACCCAGCAGGCTTGGTGTTGATATGTCTCCTATATTTGCGGAATATGCCAAGGAAAAGTATGGATACGAGGTTAGTTTTTCTTTTGCCGAGGCCCCATTCTCCGCTCTGTTTCAGAAAGCGGCCGCTTCTCTTGCTACGAGGTCTCAGGAGTATAACCTCATAATAAGCGATAGTCAGTGGTTGGGTGCCTTTGCCGAACCTGGATGGATTGTAAATATTAATAAGGTTATTGAAGAAAATCCCGAACTTGACATTGAATGGTATGATCCTGTTGTAAAAGAAACATATATGGTGTACCCGGATGGTTCGGACCAGTTGTGGGGATTTCCAGAGGAGGGAGATGTTATAGTTCTGTTCGTAAGGAGTGACCTTTTCAGTGATCCAAAGGAAAGGAAGGCATTTAAGGATAAGTATGGATTTGATCTACCTCAGACATTTGAGGACTGGGAAAAGATTACCATGACAGATTTTGAAAAGATCGCAGATTTTTTTACCAGACCCGATGAAGGTATTTATGGAACAGCAATGCAGTATCAAAAAGAATATGACTTTATGACGATGTACCTGTATCCATTTATGTTCTCGCTGGGTGGTGAAATCTGGGATCCAAAGGAAAGAAAGATTATCGGAATTCTTAATAGCGAGGTTAATGCAAGAGCTATGGTATGGAATAAGAGAATGCTGAATTATCAGCCTCCTGGTGCAATAAATTATGGAATATCCGAAGAGGTTGATGCATTTACCCAGGGCAAAGTCGCCACAGCATTTCAGTGGGCTGCCGTTGGTGCTGTAATGATCACTCCTGAGTTAAAGGATAAGGTTATTGTGGTACCTCCGCCGGCTTTTAAGAGAGATGATGGAAGTGTAAGGAGAATATACTCAATTGGAGGACAACCCTGGGTTATCAATGCTTTTAATGATGAAGAGCATATGAGGGTTGCCATTGATTTTCTCAAATGGTGGTATTTACCTGAAACCCAGCTGGAGTATGCAAGAAGAGGCGGAAATCCAACTGATAAGGCTACCCTCACATCACCAGGATTTGAAGATATTCAACCGTGGTTTAGGGCATACAAGTATATGTTGAAGAAGGAGAGGGCAAGGGATTTCTGGCACGAGCCCAAGTATTCTGAGATGCTGGCTGTTCAGCAGGAAGGCTGGACGGCATTTGCAAGTGGTGTGGTAAAAGATGCTATGAATACTCTTAACTGGATTGCATGTCAGCAGCAGAAAATTCTCTATGAGGCTGGCAGAAGTAAGATTGCACCTCCTGATTGGTGTCAGGGAGTGGAGTTGAATAAGTAATTTTAAAATGAAGTTCTCTTAAGATTATACACAATTCGATAAAGATTTATTGGATGTTTGAAAAGGCTGGCGAGAGATGAGGGCAGTTAATAAAAAATAGATTACTTCTTATTCATCTCCTGCCAGCTTTATTTTATATCTCTGAATTAAAAATCATAAATCTTATATCATCCTCTTTTAAGTGAAAATATTGTGGAAATAAAAGGTTATGTTCTATATCTGATTTTTGATTTTGCATTTATGTGAGAATGTTGCTAGAATAAAATCAACATCGCGTATATGAAAATGGAGGATACGGTCGTGAATGAGGTTTCTGGCAGAAAAAAAGTAGTCTGGCTAAGGAAATATGAAAACTCCAATCTTTTTCCTGTTTCCCTTGTTGTACCCGTTCTTGTATTTTTTGTGGTCTGGAACATTATTCCATTGTTATGGATGACCGGTCTCAGTTTCTATAATTATTCAATGGTAACGGGACAGCCCGAAAAGTTTATTGGATTCAGAAATTATCTGGATATTATTTCAAATAGCAGTGTATGGAGAGATTTTGGGCGAACATTCCTCTGGATGGTAACTACAGTTGGAACAGAAACTGTTCTGGGTCTTGTGCTCGGTTTTCTGTTCTGGAATAGTGCGGGTCTTCCGGGAAGAAGGGTTGCCCTCACATTGCTGTTTTCTCCCATGCTTCTTGCTCCTGCGGGTACAGGTACATTTTTTAGACTGATATACGAGCCAACATTTGGCATAATTAATTATTTTCTGGTATCAATGGGTTTTAAGAGGATAGATTTTTTGGGCGATCTGAGATGGGCTTTTCCGAGTGTTGCACTTGTGGATATATGGATGTGGACTCCATTCATGATACTGATAACGCTGGCCGCGCTTGGAGCAGTTCCGAAAGCTGAGCTTGAAGCTGCCAGAGTTGATAAAATCCCATGGTTTAAGCGTTTAATTTATATAATTTTCCCCTATGGAAAGTTTATTCTTATGCTGGGAATTATTTTGAGAACCATTGAATCATTTAAAACAATGGATTTGATCTATCTGATGACAAAAGGCGGTCCTGGAGATAAAACAGAACTCATAGCCATTGATCTGTGGCGTAAGGCTTTTGAGGGATTTACAATGGGATGGTCATCTGCTGTTGCGGTTATCATGCTTCTTACCGCAATAGCTTTTACTTCTGTTTTTCTCTATATACTGAAGCTCAGTCGCGAGAGGAGGTAATGCATGGGTACGGGCACTTTTCGCAGAACAATTTATTATATAATACTTTGGGCGGTTTCTATAATCTTTTTTCTTCCAGTGATATGGATTATTCTTGCAGCATTCAAGACAAAGAAGCAGCTTCTTACTATTCCTCCTGAGTGGTTTTTTAAGCCAACATTGTATAATTTTATAGATCTTTTTACTCGACCAAATATAACAAGATACCTGATAAACAGCCTTGTAATCTCTGTTTCTGCCGTATTGATAGCCATAATTGTTTCTTTTCTGGCTGCATATGCCTTTTCCAGATTTAGGCCAAAGGGAACTGATTTAATGATGTTTCTTTTACTCTCAATCAGAATGGTTCCTGCGGCGGCAACAGTTGTTCCTGTATTTTTAATGTATGTGGCATTCGGGTGGAAGGATACGTGGCATGGTATGATACTGTTTTATTCTATGTTTAGTATTCCCTTTTCTGTGTGGATTATGAAGGGATTTATAGATGGAGTTTCTCCACGGTATGATGAAACGGGTTTAATAAATGGTGCTTCGAGATTTCATATATTGTTCAGGGTTGTTTTACCACAGATCAAGCCTGGAATTATCGCTGCCTTTATTTTTAATATTGTATTTGTATGGAATGAGTTTTTATTTAACTACATAATTGGCGGCAAGAGAACAACCATGATCCCGGTAGCCCTGGCCACATGGATGTATGAACAGGCGGGGGTCGACTGGACTTTCGTGGCAGCTATGACAACGGTGTACATGATCCCTCCAATTGCCGCTGTTTTTTTCTTCCAGAAGTATCTTCTTGTTGGTATGACATTTGGGACCGTCAGGGGAGAGGTATGATTCATTCTGGATTTCAGGAGATTCTAAATGGACAGGAAACGTTACTTTTCTGATTATATGCATGATATTTTGATTGTGCTTTTGGTTTTAAGTATGATATTAATTGCGCAGCAGTTGAGTATTAAAGTTTATAAATGGGGTATAATACTGTTGGTGTTATGCACGTTTCTGCAGATAGGATTTGGTAATATACCTGAAAAGACACCATTCTGGAAATCAATGAAAATCACGGGTATCGCATTTGGCATTATTTTTCTTGTGTTTGGCCTTGGTATTGTTATAGCGCCTATGTTAATCAAGTTAACCAGGGGGTAAAAAATTGGTTATTCTACGTGCTGATGGTCTGAATAAAAAATATAAAAATAAGAGTATATTGGAGGATGTGAGTTTTGAGATTAAAAGTGGAACATTTTCAGTTATCTTTGGTCCTCCTGGATGTGGAAAGTCAGTTCTCCTCAGGGTACTATCAGGGCTGGAGAAACCTGATTCTGGAAGAGTATTTTTAAGGGGAGAAGATGTGACCAATGTAATTTCAGGGGACAGGAATATAGGATATGTTCCACAGGCTTTTGCATTGTATCCTCATTATACAGTTTATGATAATATTGCATATCCACTTAAACTGGTAAGGGAGAGTAAAAGAAGAATTGCCGAGGAGGTGGATCGTGTAGCTAAAATGCTTAGAATCACGCACCTGTTGAATAAGTATCCAGATCAATTGAGTGGAGGAGAAAAGCAGAGAGTTGCTCTGGCAAGAGGTATAACAAAGAAGACAGAGTTGTATTTTCTGGATGATCCTCTATCTGGTCTTGATTTTAAGCTCAGAGAACAGCTATTTGATGACCTGAAAGATTTAAGAGAACGATTGGGGGCTACTTTTGTTTATACAACCTCAGACCCTCTTGAAGCATTAATCCTCGCAGATGAGATTTTTATTTTAGATGAGAAGACTGTAAAGGAACATGGAGAAACCGAAAATGTTTACTATAATCCTCGGTATGTTGGAACTTCAAAATTACTCTGCTTTCCAGAAGCTAACATTTTTGAAGGAAAAATAAGGAAAGAAGGAGATACTTACATCTGTAATACCGATCTTTTTGAATTTCCAGTTGAAGTAAAAGATGAAATTGAGAGTTACGTGGATGTGCTGGTTTCTGTTAAACCCCAGAATATTATCATTAATGAAAAACCTAAGGCCAGGGCAATAGAAATAGATGGAAAGCTGATATTAACTGAAGACCTTGGAGGTGAACTTGTGCTCCATATTGAGGTAAAGGATACATTGTTAGTTTCTGTATTAAGGTATGAAGAGGTTGCGAAATCACAAAAGGAGGCATTGAGGGTATATATTCCAGTAAACGAGATTCATGTTTTTATGGCCAGTACCGGTATGAGGATAGGGCGGGGAGGAGCTTATGCCTGAAATCAAAATTGAAATGCTGAGGAAAGAGTTTAAAGAGGTGGTAGCTGTAAAAGATGTTAGTGTAACTTTCCGCACTGGTATGGTAACATGTTTATTGGGGCCTTCTGGATGTGGTAAGACAACTTTAATGAGAATGATTGCAGGTTTAGAAAAACCAACCTCGGGTAGCATATACTTTGATGATGTGAATATTACCGGACTTCCTCCTGAGAAAAGGAATATAGGTATGGTATTTCAGTATCCAGTTGTGTATAGGGGAATGAACGTTTATAAAAATATAGATTTGCCATTGGTTGAAGAGGGTTTAACAGAAGTCGAACGTAAAAATCGAATCGAAGAGATTGTAGATATACTGAACCTGAGAGATTCTCTGTATTTGAATGTGGATCAGATTGATAATTCTACCCGTCAGCGTGTTGCTGTTGCAAGAGCGGTGGCGAGAAGACCTCAAATAATACTTTTTGATGAGCCACTTACGAACGTGGATGTGGCAACAAAGGTTCAATTAAAGCATGCTTTGAAAAAACTGACAAAACAGTATCAACAAACAATCATATATGTAACGCATGACCAAACCGAGGCTATGACTCTGGCAGATGAGATAGCTCTGATGAATGAGGGGGAAATAATTCAAAAAGATTCGCCAAGAAAGCTTTATAGTAATCCGAATACGATTTTTGGGGGTTGGTTTCTTGGTAATCCGGGAATGAACTTTATAGAGGCAAGGGTGGAGAAAACAGGCGAAGGGACTAAAATATTATCCGAATTGTTAAAAGAGCCAATTAATGTTGATAAAAAAATTGATCAAAATGAGATAATAATAGGAGTAAGGCCGGAGGAAATTGAGATCGGCTTAAAAGAAACAGAGCAGATGATAGAATGCAAGGTTTTAAGGAAATCGATTGTTATTGGGGGACAGTATCTGATTTCTGCAAAAATAAACGATAAACTCTTTAAGGTGAAAGTGAGCTCAGAACTGGGATATATGATCAGAGATAAAATATGGATAAGGCTTCCAATAGATAAGGTGACATTTTTTGGTAAGAATGGGTCGAGAATTGATTTAGGTGATGTTTATCGTTAATATTTTAGGAAAATCTTGTCTTAGTATAAATTATTTTTTTCGCCAGCTTTAGAGGCAATAGTTTTTTAAAAAGGTTTCATAGAGTTTTTCACAGAGTTCAATAATCTCTCCAGCTCTTGCCAGTGTTTTTATCCACTTTTCAGGTATACTTTTAAAACCATAATGAAGACCTGCCAGAGCACCCGTTACGGCTCCCGTTGTATCGGAGTCATACCCAAGGTTTACTGCGGCAAGAACTGCATCTTTAAATGAGCTGGTATTCAATAAACACCAAAGGGAAGATTCGAGTGTATGTACCACGTATCCATCCGAGTTTATATGTTCAGGTGGTACCTCGTTTATTTTTTTTATCAGAATCCTCTCAAAGTGATTTATTTCTTTCGCATATGGAGGTCTTGAATAATAAGAATAGGCCGTTTTTCTTGTATTTTCATATGAGAGATTTAATGAATACCCGTGAAGGAGGTTTAAAGCAAACTGTATAAAAATTCCGCATGAAATCTGGGCACGAATATGCCCATGGGTAATCCTTGATACATTATGTGTTGTTTCAAATTGTTCTTCCTGGTTCTTTCCGAACAGATAATATGCAAGGGGAAGTATACGCATGAGTGAACCATTCCCATTACTGTATTCATCATCTAGACCCGCTTTGAGCGGATCCATGCCATTTTTTATTCTCTCCAATGCAGTTTTTGTAGTATGGCCAATGCCGAATGCTGTGCCAAAAGGTGTCCAGTACCCCTCATAGAGCCATTTTAAGAACTTTTCTGCTATGTCATGATAATTAACATTTTTCGTTTCACAGAGAGATTGGGCAAGGCAGAGGGCGAGTGAACTGTCATCAGACCAGGTTCCTGGAGGCAAATTGTACGTTCCGTATCCCATCATGTCTTGAATGGGATTTTTCATCAGGTATGCTCTATTTACACCCTCCACGGGAACGCCGAGGGCATCTCCTATACATAATCCTAAAAGTCCCCCCAGGACCTTGTCTCTGAGCATTAGGTTTTTCTTTAACAAATTAATGGAACATCCACCACATTAACTCCCCGATCATTTATTGAAAAACCGGGTTTGGTGCTGTAGTAGACCCTGTATCCACCACCTGATTCATTTACCAATTTTTCAGTATTGGGATTCCAGGAGACAGTTACTGTGAACTCTCCGTTTGTTGTGGTGCAGCCAGAAATAATTATAATTAACAGGATGAGAACAAATATTATTGTTAAAATATTTACATAGTTGAGTTTCACTTCTAGAATCCATTATCGTTTGGTCTTTACACACGTTGTATATCCGTGAAATGCGGTTGGATAAAAACGCGTTGCACTATACTATAATTTTCTTTAATTTATTGTCAAGTTTATAAACTTAGATTTTGTGGGATTGGTGTATGACTCTTGTGATTTCGAGGCTGTTTAACTATTTTTTTCTTCCGCCTGGTATTTTTGTTGTGATACTTGTGGGAGGAATCATTTTTTACTTTTTAAAAAGACCGCGGGTTTTAATCTTAACAGCGATAACTTCTGCATCGATGATTTATCTTCTTTCCACCGAACCCGTAAGGGATCTGCTGTTACTTCCACTTGAAAATTATGCGGAGGAATCCAGTGTTTCATATTATGAACTGAACTTTTCTGAATTTCAGGGTGAGAGAGATATTACAGGGGATGTTAATTTCTCAGATACCTGCTGCTCGGGCTATGAAGATCCCTCATCAACAAAGGTTGCGGATTGTATCGTTCTTCTCGGCGGCGGAATATACGAAAAAAGCCCCGATTACCGTGGAAATGCTTCTCCCTATCCGGACGCTGTGAAGAGAGCAGTCTATGCCTATCTCGTTTATAAAAGGACAGAGCTGCCGGTTATAACGGCGGGTGGGAAGAGAGCGGGACTTGAAAGTTCAACTCCCGAGGGAGAAGCACTGAAGTATCTACTTATAAGACTTGGGGTTCCAGAGGATAAAATAATGAGTGAAACCTCCAGCAGAAATACATATGAAAATATTAAGAATGTTAAGGATCTTATGTTTGCGAATGGATGGAAGAGAGCCTACATAGTTACATCTGCATACCATATGAAGCGGGCATTGTGGGTTTGCAAAAGACTTGGAGTCGATGCGATTCCTATTTCTACTGATTTTAAGGTCGAAAGGGGAGGCTACACAATTGAAAGTTTCCTTCCGGGTTCACTTGCATTTATTGATTCAAAAAAAGCTCTGCACGAATATCTGGGGCTTTTTTACTACAGGATAGTCTATTAATCATATAACGCCTGTAATAATGAATGGTAAAATATACTCCTGAGATATGGGCTATTCACCTGCGGATAACATGAAAATTCTTTATTGGAGTACAACAGTAGTATCAAATACTTTGCAATTAATCATGTAATGAAGAAAACTATGTTTGTGTGATTATAATTCTTGGAGTCTGATCCTTATCTGAATCTGCCTATAAAGAAAAGAATCAAACTGAGTATTATACTGATTAAAATCGAGGTTGTAATGGGAAAGTAAAATACAAAGTTTTCTCGCCTCACATATATGTCTCCGGGTAATCTTCCAATAAAGGGTATCCTAGGTCCCACAATCATCAGAGCTCCAATAACCACTATTATCAGACCCATTATTATCAGGATTTTTCCCATTGCAGAAAACATGTTCATTCCCATCCCCATATTCTGTGCTTTTACAAATGAGGTTTAACTTTCACAACAAAATTTAATATAATAATCTCAATCCATCTACAGTTACCTGAGGAGAACTTAAGAACAGGTATGTGATATATCGGATTATTGGGATGATTTAGGGGTAGATTAAAAGATTAAAATATGAGAAAATTGGAATCGACTTGTAGAAATATCAGGAAAATTAAGGTAAGATAGGGCTCAATGATCTTCTGGATGAATAGGGGAGAGTAAAAACTTTTTTATCTGTAATATCAAGAATAAGGGTCTGTCGCCATGAAATATTCAGAAGCCAGTCTGGGGAGGGTGTTCATCCTGAGACTTGAGGATGGGGATGTAATACATGAAACTGTAGAGTGCTTTGCGGCGGAAAAAAATATTTCAGCAGGTCTTGTTTTTCTGCTTGGAGGCGCTGGTAAAGGAAGCAGACTTGTAGTGGGACCAAAGAAACCTTATGGCGCTAGAGTTATACCCATGGAAACCTTTTTAAATAATGCTTATGAGATCGTGGGTTTGGGAACGCTGGTCAAAAATGAGGAAGGAAAAATTGTTTCACATATTCATGTGACTGCTGGGCGAAGGAGGAAAGCTGTGGCTGGTTGCATAAGAAGAGGGGTCAGAACCTGGGTTGTTGCTGAAGTTATAATAATCGAGCTTACCGGAAGTTATGCGAAAAGAGTGAAAGATCCAGAAACTGGATTTGAGCTCCTCGAGCCGTTTTAATTAACCAATCCAGGAAAATTAAGAATATAATTAATGAGTTGAAAAAGTCTTTCGCATTTATAATTCTTCGGGGAGCCATTCGGGGTGGAAGAAAAAATCAGAAATCTTATAGTAGATTTTGTGAGAAGTAAAAACCGTGAAGGTTTATGGCGTGAGCCCATTGTGGGTTATGCCGATGCATCTGATTCACTTTTTAAAAGACTGAGAGAGGTTACCTACCCCGGTCATTTTCTTCCGGAGGAACTTCTTCCAGAAGCAAAAACAGTTGTCGTTTTCTTCATACCATTTGATAAAAGAGTTGTGGAAAGCAACCTCTTGGGAAATTCCGCTTCAAGATTCTGGGCTTATTCCTATATCGCAACGAACCAGTTGCTTGTTGAAATTTCGGAGATGCTGAAAGAGTTCTTCAGAAAGAAAAATATTAAGTGTGCTGTTATCCTTCCAACACATAATTTTGATAGAGAAAAACTTGTCAGCAGGTGGTCACATAGACATGCAGGATATATTGCTGGTATAGGTAAATTCGGACTAAATAATATGCTGATAACTAAATCTGGATGTGCCGGAAGAACAAGTTCAATTATAATAGATCTTGAAATGCAACCTTCACCAAGGGATGATGATGAGTATTGTCTTTATAAGAGGGATGAGAGTTGCACTGTTTGTGTTGAGAAATGTGTAAATGATTCCCTCAGGGTTTCAGGATTTAACAGGTTTAGTTGCTGGCAGAGGTGCCTTGAAAATGGAGAACTCTATACCGATCTTGGTTCACCAAGTGTCTGTGGCAAGTGTGTTGTGGGATTGCCCTGTACATATGAAATCCCTTTGTTAAAGGAATCCCAGTTCTGATAGGGATTTCCTTAGTCTCTCGAACTCTTCTTTAGTAAGTTCTCTGTTCGGTTTTCTGGGCTTCCCAACCTCTATTCCCAGAATAGAAAGGGTTTTTTTATAGGCATCGATATAGTATCCGTCACCAAGAGCCGTTCTCATTTTATCTACGAGTTGCTGATATTCGATGCACTTCTCTCTTTCACCCCGGTTGAATGCATTATACAGATCTATCAATGGTTCCGGAAATACAGAAGCATTTCCCGACACTACGCCGCTCGCCCCAGAGGACAGTCCAGCAAGAACCAGGCCATCGCTGCCGATAAACACCGAGCATTTATTTTTCGCAGCCCGAACGAAACCGATAATCTGAAATATATCAGGATTGCTCGTTTTAATTCCTGCAATAGTATCGATTTCATTGATTAGCCTTTCAAATAATTTCACACTTAGATTATTGCAGGTGCACTGTGGGATATTGTATATGAAGATTGGAAAATCTGGTACAGCTTCTGCTACCCGTGCAAAGTGTTCAAAGATAGCCTCTTCGTCAAGATTATAATAATATGGAATAAGTATTCCCGCTGCATCGGCTCCGATGTCTTTTGAGTATCTTGTTAACTGAATTGTTTCTTCTGTTGTAATGCATCCACTCTGAATAATGACCCTGGTTCTTCCATTTACGGAATCCACTATTTTTTTTGATATAATTTTTTTCTCTTCCAGTGAAAGAAGTGGCCCTTCACCGGTAGTTCCCATAGCAAATATCCCGCTTACACCTTTATCTATTATAAAGTCACAGTAATCTTTTACAGGCCCGGTATCTATAGCACTGCCATCTTCTTTCATGGGAGTTATGATTGCGGATATTACACCGTTCCAGTTTCCCATCCTTCACTCCTTATCTCCAGTTTACCTTTCTTTAAGGGATTTTGCAAAAATACGTGCTTTTTCAAGGTCTTCTGCGGTATCAACACTTAAAGGTATGTATTCCTGTTTTGTTTCAACAACTTTAATTTTATAACCATTTTCAAGAACTCTCAGCTGTTCAAGAGATTCTATTTTTTCAAGATACGTTTGTTCCAGGTTTCTTAGCATCAGCAGGAAATCTTTTCTGTAAGAGTATATACCAATATGCTCATATGCCACAAAACCCTCTCTGTGTCTTGGATAAGGTATGAGAGATCTTGAAAAATACAGAGCAAAGCCTGATTTATCGCATACGACCTTAACTACATTTGGGTTGTCATAGTCTGCTTCGTTTTTTATGGGATGCATCAGGGTTCCCATCATAATCTCAGGATCATCAATAAGGGGTTTTGCCACTTCATCTATCATTCCTGGGTTGACAAATGGCTCGTCTCCCTGGATGTTCACGATGATATCCGCATCAATCGATTCCGCAACTTCTGCTACCCTGTCTGTTCCAGAAGCATGTTCCTTTGAAGTCATAACCGCTTTGCCGTTAAAGCTCTTGACTATATCTATTATCCTCTCATCGTCGGTTGCCACTATAACATCATCCAGAATCTTTGATTTTATAACTCCCTCATACACCCATTGAACCATTGGTTTGCCATTTATATCTTTTAAAGGTTTTCCCTCAAGGCGAGTTGAATGATAGCGTGCTGGTATTACTCCTATAACTCTCATTATCCATGCCTCCTACTGTCAATATCTGAATCTGTTATTATGTTTCAATTAATTTGGAGATTTCAGCGGCGTATGTCTTTCCTCCAGTTGCTTTTTCTATCATCAGATTTCTGTCGAGGATCTTTACTTCTTTGACAATCCATTCTCTCATTTCTTTGCCGGGTTCACTTTCCTGCGGATAAGATATAAAGTCAAGTTGCACATTTAAAGCTTTTGAAACCTTAAGGGCTATTATGGGCCATATTACCCCAATGTCCCCGACTATTGGTATACTATCCTCAAGCCTTGCGAAGCCTGACATTTCCATTCTGAATGGGACTTTTAGCATCTTTGTTTTTGGCAGTCCCCTATCAACTGCCTCCTGGACCGCTCTGTCTTTCTTTTCAGCTTCCCATGCCTTTTCAAGATTTGGATCGAGATCAATTCTTACTATGCTTTTGTTTTTGAGTGAATAGGTTTTTATACCGGTCCATGCAGACCATATACCATGACCCGTGTATGTCTCAAAAGGTCCATCGTGTATTTCCTGTGTTAGAGCAACAGCAGATTCTATTATGAGGGTTGCACTTTCCAAAAGATCAGCAAGAGCTTTTGACCTTTCTTTTATTGGTATGCTATCGGCAATACACAGACCTACCATTCCTCCTCCCACAAGCTGTGGCACAGAGACTATCACAGGAACATTGTTCTGGGCTCCGGCTCCTATCATTGTTCTGTTATCAGCTCCAAGTCCAGCTATGTATTCAAAAGGTTTGCCGGTGATTTTTGAAATGAGTTCTACTTCTACTGCTAATTTTTCAGTCCTTAAACCCATAGGATATGCCATATTACCCGCAGCTTTTATAATAGAGTTTCCTGGCATGGTAAGCGCTTTTTTTATCAGCTCATTGTCGATAATCATCTCCTCCTGAATTTTCTTCAGTGTATCTTCATCCATTAGGGTTATTTCAAAAATATCGCCCCGGGGTAAAATACCACTGTTGATCCCCAGTTCAATTCCATTTACCCTTTTTACTCTATCAAGGCTACCGGCCATTTCATGGGCTATCACAGCTGAGCTTGTAATGACTCCATCTATTATATGTTTTTTTATCAGCTCTGAAACAAGGGTGGTAACTCCTTCGTGAATATTGGGTCCACTTCCCATCATAACAACAACTTTTTGCCCTTTTTCTTTTATTTTTACAATTTTTGATACTGTATCATCAACCCGGTTCCGGGTAACGGGAGTCAGGTCTTGATATAAACTCTCGATAAACTTTTCATCAATTGTGTTCATTAAAATCACCCCTTTTCGTGGTGGATTGTATTGAATAACTGTATCAGAGTTTTTAGCCCTGATAGCCCGCAAGTCTTGGAATCCAAAGTACTGTATCGGGAATATATGTGACAATAAATAGTGCGATTAATTCAAATGCTATAAACTTGATCATCTCCCTCAGTACATCCGGCAGGGGAGTACCACTAATTGCACTTGTTATGAATGTGGTTTCTCCATATGGTGGTGTATCCAGAGCAATCATCAGATTAAATACCGTAACAACACCAAAGTGAACAAGATCGATTCCTGCCGCCTGAACAAGTGGAAGAACAATTGGAACTATTATAAGAAGTATTGCAGAAACATCTATGAAACATCCGAGTGCCAGGAATAATAGATTAAGCGAAAGCAGAACAGTCCATTTGCTGTGCATCAGTCCGAGATTTACAAAGCCCTGTGTTATCATTGCGGGAATTTCTTCTCTTGCCACAACATATCCGAACAGGAATGCACCGGCAACGATAAAGCTTATGAACCCCGTGCTTACCACCGATTCTATAAGCACTTTGTAGAGTGATTTTAAGCCGAGAGATCTGTAGACAAAGAGGCTCAGGATTACAACGTATATCCCCACGATTCCCGCCGCTTCAGTTGGTGTAAATATTCCTCCGTATATTCCTCCAAGGAGAATTGCAGGTGCCAGAATAACTGGAAATGACTCGGCCGTAATTTTAATAAACTCTTTGAAAGGAACCCATTTACCAGATGGATAGTTCCTCTTTATAGAGAGTATAAGTACAAGTATCATTTCTGTGGCACCAAGGATAAGCCCGGGAATTATCCCTCCTAGGAAAAGGTATCCCACAGAAGCTCCGGATAACATCGAATATATTACCATCGGGATACTGGGTGGGATAATTGGCCCGATTGTGGCTGAAGCACATGTAACTGCACATGCAAAGGGCCCATCGTATCCTGCATCCTTCATAGCTTTTATTTCTACTGTACCCAAACCCGCAACGTCTGCTATTTCGGAACCGGACATCCCCGCAAATATAATACTTGCAACGATGTTTACATGTCCAAGTCCCCCTTTCAGAGGACCAACAATAACCTTTGCGAAATCGAACAATCGGTCGGTCAGTTTTCCAGCATTCATTACCTTTGCCGTGAATATGAAAAGCGGGACTGCCAGCAGGACAAACTGGTTTTCAAACTTTATTACCATTAAATCCATAACTGTTAAAAGATCAATGTGTGAGATCAGCAGGTAAAGAATTGAACTCACAAACATTCCCAGTGCAATTGGATATCCAAGTGCAAATACTGCCGCGAACACCAATGCCCAGACTATTACTGCCACGGAAGAACCTCCTCTTCGATTCTGACCTCTTTTCCTGAGATATACTTAATACTGAAAATGATGGAGGTAATCATGTGAAAAAGCATTAGTATGATGAAAATTGGAAAACACATGAGAAGATATGTCCAGGGTATCCTCAGTGCTGAAGCTTTAATACTGTAGTTCATAATTGTATACCTTACGCTTGGTATTAGAAGAAGTATAAATGCAACACTTGTAATAATATCAAAAACTATATCAACCACATGCCTTGTTTTTTCGGAATATTTTCTGTAGAGTATATCAAATCTTATGTGTTTATCGTATCTTTTAGCAAGAGCCGCACCAAGATATATAACCCATACAAAGCTATAGATCGAAAGCTCAAATAATTGAGGTATTGGATGATTTAGTACGTATCTTGAGAAAACTCCAACGCCAATGGTAATTATAAGCAGGATAAAAATATAGCTCGGCAGGTGAATTTCCAGAAAATCATATATTTTCTTCAATGTGAGCTTTGAATCTTTCACCTTGCTATACCCTCTGGTTTCTCTTTATTAAGAATAGCTGTAAGTAATAGTATTTCAATTATATTTTACAGATATTTACTTTGTAAACAAAATGCTCCGGGAATAGAGCATTCCCGGAGCATCTTTTTTCAATAATTACTCCATGGTCTGGATACGGGCATACATTCCCTTTCCCCATTTTCTGTCGAACTTTGGCTGGCTGTAGAACCTTCTTGCATGTTCCATAAAAGCTTTCTTGTCGGGAACAATAATTTCCATTCCATACTCTTTCTGGAAAATACCAAGAAGTTTAGCCTCCTGTTCAAGAACCATTTCGTTCTGATAGAACCTTGCAACCCTCATTGCTTGTTTAATGTAGAATCTGTAGTTTTCAGGCATGCTCTGCCATAGTTTCTCGTTGATTATTGGGGTAATGTATCCTATTACGTGGTCAGTGAGCACGATATAGTGGGTAACCTCACAGAACTTCTCTGAATAGTCGGTTGGTAGAGGATTATCCTGACCATCTATTGTTCCGGTTTTTAGAGCCATATATACTTCACCGAAACCCAATGGCGTTGGGTTTGCACCCAGTGCTCTTCCCACATCGAGCCATGCTTCTGTATTTGGCATTCTTAGTTTGATGCCCTTGAGGTCCTCTGGTCTTCTGACGACGCCAGCCTTTCTGGTTAAATTCAACTCTCTTGTGCCAAGGTACCAGATATCAAGAACCCGAATGTTGGACTTTCTGGCCAGAGTGTCCCAGTATTTCTGTCCGAATGGGCCGGTGAGAACCCTGTAGAGGTGGTCAAGATCGCGATAGATGTAAGCTGCCTCAAGTACGGCTATCTCTGGATAGTTTGCCAGATCAGAAAACCATGAGGGGCTAGCATCGCTTGTCATTTCAAGTGAGCCTCTCATTACCCCGAGAATACCGGTTTTCTGGTCTGCAAGTTGCCCGGAATGAAAGACCTTTACCTTTATTTTGCCCCCACTTAATTCTGAAACTACCTCGGCAAACTTTTTCATGGAGAGGGTTTGGGGCTCGTTAGGACCCGCAACGGTGTTGAATCTCAATACATAGGTTTTGTCAGCTGCAGTGGCTATCCCCAGTACCGTGAAGATGAAAACTGCTGTAAGGATCAACGTTGTTAGTACTTTAAACTTTTTCATGACCCTATACCTCCTTGGATTTTTTATTTTATTAATACCTTCTTTACCGGTAGTTTAATTGGTTTGAATCACCTCCTTTTTTTGGATTTAATTACTGACAACTTTTAAACTGGTTTTTTTATACCCGAGTCTACTTGATATTTCTTCAGCAGTTGCCATTACTATTTTTGCCAACTGTGGTACTTTACTTTTTGTAACCCTTTGAGTGGGGCCAGAAACACTTATTGATGCCACAACCCTACCTGTATGATCTCTGATTGGCGCCCCCACGCATCGTACCCCTTCCTCATGTTCAACATCGTCGATTGAATAACCCAGCTCTCTTATTTTTTTTATTTCATCAAAGAGCCTTTTTTCATCGGTTATTGTATTGGGTGTGAATCTTATAAATCCCTTTTTCCTTACAATTTTTTTTATCTCTTCATCAGGCAAAAACGCAAGAAGAGCTTTACCCACTGCTGTACAGTACAACGGTGCCCTTACTCCAATTACCGAGTATGTTCTCAACCTCTTGGTAGATTCAAAACACTCAATGTACAATGCCTCATCGTCGTCACGGACCGTAAGATGTACGGTTTCATCTAGTTTACTGTTTAATTCTTTAAGGTATGGAACTGCAATTTTTCTGAGTTCAAAGTTTGCTCTGGCTGCATCGCCAAGTTCAAATAGTTTAAGACCGAGAAAGTATCTGTTATTTTCTTCGTCCTTTTCCAGTATGCCTCTTTCATGGAGGGTTGAGACAATATCGAAAGTTGTGGTCTTTGGCAGGTTTAATTTTTTACTTATTTCTGTGATTCCCATTTTGTTGTTTTCGCTTAAAAGCTCCAGAATTCTGATTGCTCTATCGACAGACTTTACCATGTTAGTTGATATTTTATTTATGATGTATATACTGTTTTGAATGATGTTCGTAAATACGAACGCTGTTCGAAATTAATTATATCATATCGTTGTAAAAGTGTCAATATTATATTTCACTTTTTAGAATCTCTAAAGTGAAATCGCTGTTGGGCTTTTGGCTGGTATACCTCTTGAGTTGAAAATCTGGTTCTTTTAAGAATCACTGATTGTTCTATAGATCTGATATGTTATAATTGGAATTGTCAGTACACCAAATATTGGAGGTTATTATGAGCATAAATGTAAAACAAATTATTTGTTTTATCTGGTTAGTATTATTAATCTCACCCTCATTCAGTATTTCAGCAGAATCTTATTCATATGCTCCGCATTCAGTTGCTACAGAGGATGGGTTTGTTTCTCCTAAGATCAATCCTGCAGCACTGGGATTCGGAAATAATGTTGGTCTCGGTTTTTCAGGCACTTATATAAATGAAAGCTCTGGGGATATCTCTGGGAGTTATCTGGATACTTTCTCATTTTCAGTAGGGATACCCAATTTTGGGTATTTCCTTGAAAGAAAAGACGGTGTGTACTTTCATAGTATTGGTACTGGTTTTGGTATTAGTCTGAATAATTATTTTGGGTTTGGTTTAAGCTGGAGGGAAAAATCCTGGAAAACACCGGATTATATTCTTTCATTTCTATCAAGACCCGCTGATTTTGTTTCACTTGGAGCTAATGCCCGGTTTTTACATTCTGATAAACCAGTTTATCGGTTTGGTGTTGGGTTTAGACCGTTGTTTTTTTCATCTTATCTTGGAAATAGAATCACGGGAGCAATTGATTTAACCTTGCGGGGTAGAGATGTTAACAATCCAATGTTTTCAGTTGAAACAGAATTGTTTGATGGATTTTTTGCCAGGGGAAGCTTGAATATGGAAGATAACTCTGCTGGGGTTGAGTTAGCTTTTACATTTCCATTTGTCAGGATAGGTTCTACGGCCATTTTCATTAATGGATCCAAAATCCAGTCTGCCGGTGGTTTTGTTTTCATATCTGGTAAGGAGTTTCGATCCGTGGCAAAGAAAAAAAATAAACGCTTTATCAATTACCAGATTGGTGAAAGAGTCGTCGAGATAAAAAATCCTGTGAAGTCCTCTTATTTTAATGTGATACAACCGGGGAAAGATATCCTTCAGATAATTGAAGAGATTAAAAAGCTTGAAAAAGATGGGTCTGTATATGGGATTGTGATGATGAATCAGAATTTTCGGGCTTCATTTGCGAATTATATGGAGATAAGTCAGGCATTGAAAAGTTTTAAGGAGTCTGGAAAGAAGGTCATATTCTATTATCAGGAGGTGAGTAACCTGAATTATGCTCTCGCGGCTTCTGTGGCCGATGAGATTTACCTTCAACCTCAGGGTTATATCTCGCTGGTTGGTGTTGCCATGGCTTCACCTTATATGAAGGATTTTCTTGACATGCTGGGTATAGAGGTGCTGAACATGAGGAGTCATCCATATAAAAGTTCATTCAACATGTATTCAGAGTCGGGAATGACTGAAGAAGAGAGGGCACAATTAAATCTGGTAATTGATAGTCTCTACAATTCCATGTGTGATATGATAGAATCTGGAAGAAAGGATAGATTAAAAAGGCCAATTAGAGAAATAATAGACGATGGACCTTGTCTTGTGCCAGAAAGGGCTCTTGAGGAAGGATTAATAGATGGCATTCTCTATCCAGATCAACTTAAAGATAAACTCAAAAATCTCTATCCTGGGACGAAGATGTGTGGTTATGTGTTTACGGAGAAAATAAGATATGATTGGAGCAAACCTTCTTCTTCACGTATAGCTATAATATATGCAATAGGTCCAATCCATACGGGTGAGGGAAAAGAAGGCTCCTCGATTGGGTCTGAAACCCTGGTTAGGGCCATCAGAAAAGCAAGGAATGACCCAACAGTGGGAGGGATTATTATACGCGTTTCGAGTGGTGGGGGATCGGCGGTTGCCTCGGATGTAATTGCCAGAGAGATAAAATTAACTGTTGGTGGAAGTGACCCAAAACCAGTGATTATATCAATGGGTGGTGTGGCAGCTTCGGGTGGTTACTATATTAGCTCAACGGCCACTAAGATAGTTGCTGAGCCGGTAACCCTGACAGGGTCAATTGGTGTTGTGGCGGTTTTTCCAAACATCTCCGTTCTCTCAAAAAAACTTGGGATAAACTGGGAAACAATTAAGAGAGGAAAACATTCGGACATGGGAGCAATTTATAGGAAGATGACTGAAGAGGAAAAAGAGATTATTAGGGATTTTCTGGGTTCTACTTATGACAAATTTGTCAGAGTTGTGGCTGAAGGTAGGAGTATGGACATTGATGAGGTGAGAAATATTGCACAGGGAAAGCTATGGACAGGTGAGCAGGCCAGGCAGAGAGGACTGGTGGATGAACTTGGCGGATTGGCCAGATCAATTGAATTAATGAAAAATATTTTGGGATTAGAAGAAGAACCTGAAATAATAAGAGTGAGAGGTGAAAAACCATTCTCAAGTTTTTTAAAAACGGGCGATATTGTTACCTGTGTGGTTGAGAATAGTCTTCCGGATGAACTCGTTAAATTAATTGAACTGTGTCAGGTATACAGACTCTTTGAGAATGAGGTTGTTTTGCTCATAGCTCCTGTCTGTTTTTTAAACTATGAATAGGGCATTTGTTGATTTATAAATAATAAAAGAGGGGAAGTATTTCCCCAGCATTGGCTAATTGGTATGTTTTTAAGCCTTTTTTTAGAATTGATAATTTCTTGATAAACCAGGTAGTTCATGATTATGTTATTGGAAAAATATTCAGGAGGTGGAGAATTGAACATTATACTGATGGGGGCTCCAGGAGCCGGAAAGGGGACACACGCAAAGGATATATCAGAGCTCTACAAAATTCCCCATATATCGACGGGGGATATCCTCAGGGAAGAGGTCAAGAAGCAATCTGAACTTGGAAAGCTTGCCAAATCTTATATGGATAGTGGGAAACTGGTGCCCGATGATGTAATCATTGGAATGATAGAAAAGAGGCTTTCAGAGGATGATTGCAAAAATGGGTATATACTTGATGGATTTCCCAGAACAATTGAGCAGGCAAGAAAGCTCGATGAGATAGCAAAAATTGATGCTGTAATATACCTGGTCTGTGATGATGATATCCTGATCAAGCGATTGACAGGAAGAAGAATGACGAAGGACGGAAGAATATACAATATCTATTTTGATCCACCTCCGGAGGGCGTTGAGGTTTTTAAGAGGGATGATGACAATGAGGAGACGATTAAAGAGAGGCTCAAAGTATTCTATGAAACATTTGGCCCTCTGATTGAGTATTACAGAAAGAAGGGAATCCTTCACGAAATAAGAGGAGATGAAGAGAGAAGCGTGGTTTTTGCCAATATCAAAAAAATCCTGGACAGCATAAAGTAATTTGGGATTACTGCTTTTCCATAAGCTCAAGGAGCACGGTATTTAAAATTCCACCATTTTTGTAGTATAAAAATTCTGCGTGAGTATCTATTCTTGCTATTGCATAGAAGATAGTTTCTTTATTTCCATTTCTACTTGCAGTTATCTTAACCCTCTGCCTTGGGCTTTCAGGTTCCTCGATGCTTATCATCTCAGAACCATTAAGACCCAACTTCTCTGCGTTCTCCCCTTCCTCGAATTGAAGCGGCAGTACGCCCATCTGGATGAGGTTGCTTCGATGTATCC
Source organism: uncultured Spirochaetota bacterium (assembly GCA_964518675.1). Taxonomy (GTDB): domain Bacteria; phylum Spirochaetota; class B62-G9; order B62-G9; family CAZFGQ01; genus CAZFGQ01. The sequence continues at coordinate 52,661 of CAZFGQ010000003.1, read as the reverse complement.
GTTCAAAGCTTTCGGCAATTACAACTCGTATTCCCAGTAGAGCTGTACCCTTCGCAGCCCAATCCCTTGAACTGCCCGTGCCGTATTCCTTACCCGCAATTATCACAAGAGGAGTTTCCTCTTTCATGTACTTCATCGCAGCTTCGTATATGGTAAGTATTTTATTTTCCGGGAAGTATATTGTATAACCACCTGTTTTATCCTTCACAAGGAGATTTCTGAGTCTTGGGTTTGAGAATGTCCCCCTTAGCATAACCTCATGGTTTCCTCTTCTTGCTCCATAGGTATGGAAATCTTCCGGGTGGACGCCATGTTCCAGGAGCCACTTTCCTGCAGGACTTTTTTCACTAATTTTTCCTGCAGGGGATATGTGATCAGTGGTTATTGAATCGCCAAAGAGGGCAAGTATTCTGGCATTCTCGATTTTGCCCTTTGTTTTTACCGGGTAGTGTTTTTTTTCAAAAAAAGGAGGTTTTCTGATATAGGTTGATTCCTCATTCCATGTGAATAATTCACCCTTATCAGTTTCTATTTCCTCCCACAGGCGGTTTCCCATTGTGATATTTGAATACTCCTCCCTGAATAAATCCGGTGTTACGAAACTATTTATGTAACGTTCAACCTCTGTTTTTTCAGGCCACAATTCCTTCAGATATATCTCCTCACCGTTAGGGCCAAGTGATATCGGTTCATTAAGGAGATCTTTCTGTATATTACCAGCAATTGCATAAGCAATTACAAGCGGAGGAGAGGCAAGAAAGTTTGATTTGACAAGGGGGTGGATCCTTCCTTCAAAGTTTCTATTACCAGAGATAACACTACACACGTTTAAATCGTTTTTTACTATTGTTTCTTCCACCTCTCTTCTGAGAGGACCGCTGTTCCCTATGCATGTGGTGCATCCAAATCCTACCAGGTGAAACCCGAGGGCCTCCAGGTACGGTAGGAGTCCTGATTTCTCAAGATACCTGTAAACAACCCTGGAACCAGGCGCCAGACTGGTCTTAACGTACCAGGGAATACGCAGACCCCTCTTGACGGCATTTTTTGCAAGAAGTGCTGCTGAGAACATGAGGAATGGGTTGGATGTGTTTGTGCAGCTTGTTATTGCCGCTATGACTACCGATCCATTTACGAGACAGTGATCAATAGTGGATTTTAGCTGATGATTCTCTCCGCACTCTTTAGTTTGATAATTATATGTTGAGAATATTTTTTTTATGGTGCTGGTGGATTCTTTAAGAGGTATTTTGTCCTGAGGTCTTTTTGGACCGGCGATACATGGTTCAACCTCTGAAAGATTAAATTCGAAAGTTTCGCTGTATTGCGGAGTTTCTCCCGCCTGGTCTCTGAAAAGCCCCTGTGCTTTTAGATAGCCTTCTATAATGGCTATGTGTTCATCAGTCCGTCCTGTGAGTTTCAGGTATGATATTGTTCTTGAATCTACGGGGAAGAATGTAACTGTTGCTCCATATTCTGGTGTCATATTGGATATGAGTGCCCTGTCCGTTAATGACAGTTTTTCAACACCTTCTCCAAAACACTCTATGAACTTTCCAACAACGTTTTTTTCTCGAAGGAAATGGACAAGGGTCAATACAACATCGGTTGGTGTAACATTTTCAGCCATCTCTCCAGTAATTCTCAGTCCAACTATTTCGGGAAGTTTAATCGATAGTGATTTTCCCAGTATGGCCGCTTCGGCTTCAATTCCCCCGACTCCCCATCCTAAAACACCAATACTATTTATCATTGGTGTATGAGAATCTGTTCCTATCAGTGTGTCGGGATAAAGAACATACTCTTCTCCCGCTCTTTTTGCAGTAACCACAGATGCCAGATGTTCGAGATTTATCTGATGAATGATACCCCGTGAGGGTGGAATCAGAGTAAAATTGTTAAAATTTCCAGCTGCCCATTTAAGCAGTTTGTATCTTTCGATGTTTCTTTTTATCTCGAGTTTCTCGTTGTATTCGAGAGCAGATGAACATCCGAACCTGTCAAGCTGGATGGAATGGTCAACAATTAAATGTACAGGTATTGTTGGGTTAACCTTTGCTGGCCGAAATCCCCTCTCATGTAATGCCTCTCTCAAAGCAGCAAGGTCAACTATTGCGGGTACTCCTGTGAAATCCTGCATAATTACCCTGGTGGGTTTAAAAGGAAGCTCTGAACTTTCAGCTGAATTTTTAGGGAAGCTGGATATTTTGAATAAATGGTCTTGCTTTATCTCTTTACCATCCAGGTTTCTCAGGATTGATTCCAGTATGATTCTAAGAGTATATGGAAGTTTGCACACATTACATATATTTTTTTTCTCAAGTGATTCCAGACTGTAAAATGTAAACCTCCTGGAGTTTATCGTAATGGTCGTTTTTAATTCATTTTTGTCAAAGTTGCTATCAGACATTAAATCCTCCATTTATCAGATCTTAAAAAGATTTTAAAATCCTGAGTATTAAAGACGTCTGAGTATTAAAAAGTTTTGTTGAAAAATAGCACTATATTCAGGAATTTATCCTGAGAGGATAGCTGTTTTAATATAACAATTTACCCTGAACGAGTGTAATGTAAAAATAATGTTGATTAATATAATCTTCTCTATTACTCTTACCCACATAATCGTTCACAATTTCAACTATGGGTTATTCCATTAATTTCATAATTTATCATTGTTGCATATGTGAACAGTAAGGAAAAACTAAAAGTTATCCCCATTTTGAACATCATAATTACAGATATATATTTACTGTATGATTTTTAGAATTTTAGAAATTGAAATTTGGCTTAAAATTAGGTTTTAAGGATATATATTCTCAATAGCGAGAGAGGTGATGGAGAGCTGAAAAATGCCAGAACGCATGGAGATTGATAAATCTTTTATTCTCCTTTTCGACGAGGTGCCGGGAAGTGAGACCCTTTCCATTGGACTCTGGGCAGATGTGGGGTCAAGGGATGAAGGTAAAGATCAGATGGGTTACTGTCATTTTGTTGAACATATGCTATTTAAAGGCACTGATAGAAGGTCCCATTATGATATAGCGCTTGAGATTGATACTGCGGGGGGTGAGATAAATGGTGTAACCGATAAGGAACAAACATATTTTTATGTAAATGTTTCTTCAGAAACACATACGACGGGACTTGATATTCTATCGGATATTTTCTTCAGCCCCAATTTTAATGTTGAGGATTTTGAAAAGGAAAGAAGTGTGATCCTCGATGAAATTGAAATGATAGAGGATAATCCAGACGATTTTGTTTATGAATTATTTTCCAGAACAATGTGGGGTGATAATCCTCTGGGGAATCCGGTTGTAGGTACCAGAAAAACTGTTTCCAATGCGAAAATTGACAGGGTAAGGAAATTCTATGAGCAATATTTCCCAAGTGGAAAAGTTATTCTATCGATAGCAGGTGGAATAAATAAGGAGAGTATACTGAACTCGGTCGAGAGGTATTTTGATTTGCACTTGAAATCTAAATCCAGGAATATAAAGAAGAAAAATCGGGAAAGGCCTTCTTTCCATCCCTCGGTATCGGTTGTTAACAGAGATATTGAACAGATTTATTGTATCCTTGGCACAGAATCTGTCCCATCAAATGACGAAAGGAGATATGCCCTGTATCTTCTTAATCTTATCCTTGGTGCCAGCTTCAGTTCAAGATTTTTTCAGAAAATAAGGGAGAAGATGGGTCTTTGTTATTCCATTTCAACCTCAAATACAGGATTTTCTGATACCGGTGAGTTTTCTATAAGCTTTACAACATCTAGGAAAAATCTTTCGTCTCTTCTTGAAGCTTTGAAAGAAGAGATGGGTGATATTATTGTGAATGGTGTAAGGGAAGAGGAGCTTGAGCGTGCAAGAATGAAGTTCAGAGGTAATTATATCCTGGCAAAGGAGAGCAACGAGTGGAGAATGGCCAGAATGGCTTATCAGGAGCTTATCTTTGGAAGACTCATACCATATGAGGAGACTCTTAAAAAAATAGAAGAAGTTGAGCTTGAGGATGTAAGGTCACTTGCGGAATCGATCCTAAAGAAGGGGTTTGTTGTGGCAAGTATAGGTCCAAAGGGGCATGGAAAGATATTTGCAGGAGAAGGGTTTTTTATAAATTGAGATTTGAAGGGACTTTTTTTAACGGTGTTTTTAGCAGATATTTTTTTCAAAGTACTCAATATTTATTATTAAAATAGTAACCTAATAAATCTGGATGGTAATTTATGAGGTTGAAGATATACAGAATAAATAAGACCCTGCCTCTACCGCGATACATGACCGAGCATTCCAGTGGGATGGATCTATTTGCTTCGATAGATACAGATGTTATAATTCAACCAGGAGGATATGCATTAATACCGACAGGTATAAAGATAGAGATTCCCACTGGTTATGAGGCGCAGATTAGACCTAGAAGTGGACTTGCTTATAAGTACGGGGTTACTCTCCTAAACTCCCCAGGAACGGTTGATTCAGATTATAGAGGAGAGATTAAGGTAATTATGATAAACCATGGCGGGGAACCCTTTAAGGTTAAAAAGGGAATGAGAATTGCCCAGCTTGTAATAACCAGGGTTGTTCATGCGGAGATTGAGGAAGTGGAAATGGCCGAAGAACTTAATGAGACTAATAGGAGTGAGGGCGGGTTTGGACATACGGGCATATAGGTTCTCCTGAAAAAAATAATTCATAATCAATAATTGGAGCTGAAGGATGGAGATCAAAGATAGTATCAGGATAGTGCCTCTTGGAGGTTTTGGAGAGATTGGTAGGAATATGTTTGTATTTGAAAACGATAACAGATTTGTTGTAATTGATGCAGGCATTTCTTTTCCAGAGGAAGAACATCCGGGAATTGATCTGGTGCTTCCTGATTTCAGTTATCTTGTTGAAAATAGGGAAAAAGTTGAGGGGATTATTCTCACCCATGCCCATGAGGATCATATTGGTGCATTACCGTATCTTCTCCGCGAGGTCAGTGCCCCCGTTTATGGGTCAAAACTTACTCTCGGATTTGCAGGAAGTCGTATTGAGGAGTTCGGACTTTCTGATAGCACGAAGCTTATTGAGATAAAACCCAGAGATAAGCTTTCAATAGCCGGTATGGAGTTCGAGTTTTTCAGTGTTTCTCACAGCGTTGTGGATTCTCTTGGTATATGTTTAAAAACGGGATTTGGCCGGATTGTCCACACCTCCGATTTCAAGTTTGACTATGGCGACTCAGCTGGTAATGCTATTGACTTCTATAAGCTGGCCAGTTATGGTGAGGAAGGAGTTATTCTGCTGCTTTCAGACTCTACAAATGCAGATGTAAAGGGTTTTACTCCTTCAGAGAGTAACCTTCTGGATCATTTCAGAAGAGTAATATCTAAATCAAAGGGCAGGATATATGTTGGGACTTTTTCCTCAAATGTTGTAAGAATCCAGCACATTCTGGATATTTGCAGTGAGGCTGGTAAAAAAGTGGTGGTTCTGGGAAGAAGTATGGAGAAAAACATCGAGATTGCTGCCAGACTTGGATACCTGAGTTTTAACCCTTCTCTAATTGTGTCTCCAGAGATTGGCAGGGATCTCCGGCCCTCAGATGTGGTGGTACTCACAACAGGTACCCAGGGCGAGCCGATGAGTGCTTTATGGAGAATTGTAAACGGGAAGTACAGAGGTTTTCAGATCAATAAGGGAGATACCGTGATCCTTTCAGCATCTATTATCCCTGGAAATGAGAAAACAGTAACAAATATTATAAATTCAATTTTCAGGCAGGGAGCTGAGGTTTATTATGAGGGTTCTGAAGATATACATGTTTCGGGGCATGGATCAAGTGAAGAGCTAAAACTGATGATTTCCATTACAAGGCCTCGATACCTCCTGCCACTGCACGGTGAGTATAAGCATCTCATAGCTTATAAAAAACTTGCATCTGAGATGGGATATCCAGAGGACAGGGTTATAATAGTGGAAAATGGTGATATCATCACAGTCAATGAAGACGGGGTGAAGAAAACAGATCGGATAGAGTTAAAAAATATATATGTAGACGGGAGTTTTATTGGAAAAATTGAAACGAAAACTCTTATAGAACGAAATCGACTCTCAGAAACCGGAATTTTTGTTATAGTTATGCCAGTCAGTATTGAAGAGAACTCCGTATTATATCCTGAGGTGTTTGCCAGGGGGGTGATTGGGACTGATCAGGATGAAGAGCTTATTGAAAAAGCAAGAGAAATGGTTTTTAATGAGATGAAAGCATACCTTTCACATGTTGATAAAAACTGGGATACATTCAGGGATGAGATAAAGAAGAAACTGAAAACTTTTTTCAGCCAGCAAACTGTCAGCCCTCCCCTGATTGTCCCCATTGTTATAGAAAGTTGATTTTGAATTGCTCAATGGTCTCTGGGGTAAACTCATTTTAACGTATGTTTTTTCTTTAATTTCTATTTTTTAAAAAATTTGAAATTCGCTATAATGTGAAAGAGATTATAGTTTCTTGTATAGGGCATTCAGAATTTTCTAAGGAAGTGCTTTTGAACAATGTTTTTACATAATTATGTAAAAATCAATTGTAAGTTTAAGGAGGAATTATGGCTTTTGATGAATGGGAATATGCTGCTGAACTATCAGAGCTTGAAGAAAACAGGCCATATGCTGTAAAGCTTGGTAAAAAGAATATTCTTCTGGTTAGAATTGGTAATAGGGTTTATGCAAATCTTGCGAAATGCACACACTATGGGGCTCCGCTTAAAGAGGGTATTGTTGTTGGTAATGAGGTTGTTTGTCCCTGGCATGCTGCAAGGTTCAAAATTGAGGATGGAAGGGTAACGGCTCCTCCTGCACTTCAGAATCTTACCAGATATGAGGTAAAAATTGAAGAAGGTAAAGTATATGTGAGGAAAACACGAACTGAAACTAGAAAAGTTACTTCTACAGGTAAAAGAGAAACAGTGGTTATTATTGGGGCAGGGGGTGCCGGGACAGCATGTGCCCAGGCTCTTCGGGATGAAGGTTATGATGGAAAGATTAGAATAATAACGGCTGAATCTTCTTATCCCTACGACAGACCTAATCTATCAAAGGAGTTTCTAACCGGGGAAGTAAAACAGGAGTGGATGTTCCTTCACCCGGAAAACTACTATTCTGATAATGAGATAGAGATAGTATTTAATGAAAAGGTAATGGAAATAGATCTTAAGGATAAAAAAGTTATCCTGGCAAGCGGTGGAAAGATGGAATATGATAAGCTCGTCCTTGCGACAGGTGCTATACCCAGGACACCCGATATCAGCGGTGTTTATACTCAAGGGTTTTACCTGTTCAGGAGTATGTCAGATGCGAGTGCTATTCTTTCGGCACTGGAGAAGAGTAAAAGGGTTGTTATTATCGGTGATGGGTTTCTTGGGCTTGAAATTGCATCTTCTTTGAGAGAAAAGGATGTGGATGTTGAACTGGTTGGCAGGTCAGAGGTTCCTCTGAGGAAAGTATTTGGGGAGAGGATAGGTGGGTGGATCAAGCATCTCCATAAAGAGAGTGGGACAATATACCATTCTGGCAGGACGGTGCAGGAAATCAGGGGGGTTGGGAAAGTAAAAGAGGTGCTTCTTGATGATGGTACTCTTATTTCAACCTCTATAGTTATAGCTGCCGTGGGAGTTATTCCTGCTGTTGATTACCTTGAGGGGACCGGGATAACAAAGAACAATGGGGTTATTGTGAATCAATTTCTGGAGACGCCGATTGATGACATATATGCAGCTGGAGATATTGCCATAGTACCTGATCCAATTACCAGAGAGAAGAGGAGAATTGAGCACTGGGTTGAAGCGCAGAATCAGGGAATTCATGTAGCCCGTGTTATTGTTGGGAAGAAACAAAAATATTCTGAGGTACCTTTTTTCTGGACACATCAATGCGACAAATCAATTAAATATTTTGGTTACGCAAGCAGAATTGATTCTATCAAGTACAGAGGAAGTGTGGAGGATGGAGAGTTTATTGCAGGCTATTTTCGGAGAGGTCGTTTAAGGGCAGTTGCCGGATGTGGGATGGCTGAAGAACTTTTATACCTTGGTGAGCTGATTAAAAACCGAATTAAGATCAAAGAACATGTTTTTGAAGATACTCATATAAGTTTCAGAGAGTTCTATGAGGATATGGTTGAGAGGAGAAAATAAAAGTATTACAAATAAAAGTTTTACCATTGATTAATAAATACGGATTAATAAATACGAAAAGGCCAGTACTGTTAAGTACTGGCCCCTTCCTCTGGGTGATCATTAACCATAACAGATCCGCTAATATTATCGGGTGTTTTGAAAAAACCTGAATATTTTTGTAAAAAAATTTTGAAAAACAGACGGATTACCCGCATTTCTTCAATTAAGTTTTGAAGTTGCGTTATGAAGCACTGAAAAAACGTAAATGGAAAAACATGGAATTGAACGTTGGATAATAATTTACAGGTGCTCTTCTATTTTTTTTACGAACTGACGTTTTGGTATGGCTCCAATTACCCTGTCAACTTCTTTCCCGTTTTTAAAAAACAACAATGTGGGAATATTCATAACTCCGTATTTTACCGGTGTCTCCTGGTTGTGGTCTATATTTAACTTAACCAATTTAACCTTATCAGAGTATTCATTAGCAACCTCTTCGAGGATGGGTTCGATCATCTTGCATGGACCACACCACTCAGCCCACATATCTACTATTACAAGTTTATTATCTTCAGAGATATCTGTCTGAAAGTTTGCATCTGAAGTATGTACTATTTCTGCCATCAAGTCCCCCAATTAGAGTTTTAAATCAATATACTTTCTCCACATCGGTGAAGGCAACCTGTAATCCAATCCACTCTAATATTTTTTTGTATAAAGTCGATACTGTTTATGAAGTGTTATTCTGGGGGTAAGTCAATATGGTTCGCGGGATCTATACCGGTGCAAGCGGAATGATTGTCCAGATGAAAAGGATCGACGTGGTATCAAACAACCTGGCAAATGTCAATACTCCATCGTACAAGAGGGATCTGACAATTTTTAAATCGTTTCCTGAGATGCTGATTCACAGGATAAATGATGACGGAGTGAGGGTTTTGCCAATTGGAAGTTATGACCTCATGCCGATAGTTGGTAAGCTTGGAACGGGAGTAGAGGTTAATGAGGTGTATACCCAGTTTACACAGGGTTCTTTTATCAGAACGGATAACCAGTTCGATCTTGCCCTGGAGGGTAAAGGATTTTTTGCAGTTCAAACTCCAGATGGAGAGAGATATACGCGAAATGGAAGTTTTCTTGTAGATAAAGACGGCTATCTTGTAACCAAGGATGGTTACAGAGTTCTTGGAGAAAATGGTCCGATACAGATTAAAAAGAATAATTTTATCGTTGATGAAGATGGCAATGTTTTCATAAATGCAAGATATATGCAGGATCCAAACAGGCTTGTGGATCCTTCAGAGAACGAATGGGATCAGACGATCCTTGTTGACAGGCTGAAGATCATTGATTTTCCGAAGCTTAGATATGTAAAAAAGGTTGGTGAAAGTCTCTACAGGGAGACCGAATACTCCGGAACTCCTTTTGTTATCCAGACGGGAAGGCCCAAGGTGAGGCAGGGGTTTATTGAGGCATCCAATGTTAATCCTGTAGTTGAGATGGTCAGGCTCATTGAGGTTCATCGCAACTACGAGGCCAACCAGAAGGCAATACAGAGCCATGACCAGATGCTGGGAAGGGTGATAAATGAAGTTGGGAAGGTTTAACAGGATCGATGAAGGCCAAGATCCTGTTTTCAGTTTTAACAATTATTAATTTACACCGAGGGTAGAGAAGATGATGCGATCATTATGGACGGCCGCAAGTGGAATGATCGGGCAGCAATTCAACATCGATACAATTGCCCATAATCTTGCCAATGTAAATACGGCTGGTTACAAAAAAAGCAGGGCAGATTTTGAGGATCTATTGTACCAGACGATTCGCTCAGCCGGGACTCCTGCTACCCGTGACACCCTGGTTCCAACGGGAATACAGGTTGGACATGGTGTTAGACCCGCTGCAACCCAGAAGATGTACTCACAGGGTAGTCTTCAGAATACAGGAAATAAGCTGGATATAGCCATTGAGGGTGAGGGTTTTTTCAGGGTGCAGCTTTATGATGGTACATTCGGATACACCAGGGATGGAACATTTAAGATTGATTCTAACGGACAGATTGTTAATAGCAATGGGTATAAGCTCAGTCCCGAGATAATATTTCCTGAAGGTTTTGTTTTTACTGATATATCGATAAGCCAGGATGGACTTGTTACAGTAAAAGTTGCGGGAAGCGATATCCCAATCGAGGTCGGACAGATTCAACTTTACAGGTTTGTTAATCCAGCAGGGTTGAAAAATATAGGCCAGAACCTTGTGAAACCAACTGCAGCTTCAGGTCCCCCCATTGCCGGGAAACCTGGATATTATGGTATGGGAAAGGTACACCAGGGTTTTCTTGAGATGTCAAATGTCCAAGTTGTGGAAGAAATGGTTAATATGATTGTTGCCCAGAGGGCATACGAGATCAATTCAAAGGCAATAATCACATCTGACTCTATGCTTGCTACAGCGAATGCACTTAAGCGATAGATATTAAATAGTTATTCATCGGAGATTTTTTGTTAACTCCTTTTTAATTCAATGAAGGGGCACAGATCTTATGGAGCTTAAAGCGATCGACCTGAATCTTATAAACTACAACGAGTTAAGTAAAATCTCTCGTAACAACTCAGAAGCCGAGAGATTAAATCGGGTTAAAACTTTTTCCGAAATGCTTTCTGAGAAACTGAGAGAATGCTCAAAGGATGAAACTGAATCCCCCGAGAAAGAGAGGTACAAGAAAAAGCTCCTCGATGTTTGCCACCAGATGGAGGCCATTTTCATTAACATCATGCTGAAGAGTATGAGAAAAACAATAAATGAAACGGGCTTCATGGGAGATTCTCTTGCGAAAGATATTTTTAGTGATATGTTATATGAAGAGTATTCTAAGATAATTGCCAATAGTGATCAGATAGGTATAGGAAAACTGATATACAAACAGCTAAGTGAAAATATTTAGATATGCAAAAACAAAAACTCTTTTTATTTTCATCGCACTTTTTTTATCTTTCCCTGCCAGTATAGTGCCTTCTTCAGAAGCCTCGTTTTACTTCCCAGTTTATTCAGGTGGTTTTTTCCATAATCCATTGGAAAAATTCAATTTTAAAAAGGATTATTCTGTTGAAACTGAATTGAATATAGAAGGGCAAATTCAGCTCGACCTTGGGTATGGGTTTACTTTCCCCTTGAAAAAGGGCATTACCGTTGGAGAAGGGTCCTATGGAATAGATAGGGGATTAAAATATGACATGCTGGAAAAACTTTTGATAGATGGTACTATTGGAGATCGAATTCATTTTGAGTTTGATTACGATTCGGAGAGAACGGAGGAAGGCTTGCTGGAGGAAAATAATATTTACTCTGTTGAATACAGAGGGAAAGAGGATGAGTTTTTAAAAGAAGTAACGGTGGGAAATAAGTATCTTGGCGTTGAAGGTGGAAGGTATGTAAAAGTGGATGAAGCCTCACCAGATAGCTTTGCGCTGAGAGCACTGGGAGGGTGGGATCAATTATATTTTAATGCACTTCTCCGCTATGATGTTGGATATGAGGGAGTTAAGGTATTCAAGGGAAACAGGCGGGATGTGGTTGATGAAGTTTATGATGTGGACTATATAAAGTCAACATACTTTTTCATTCCTGATAAGGATATAGACACGGATTCTCTCAGGCTCTATGTTTCATCTACGACAACTGTAGATCTTACACTGGATAATAAAGATTTTAGACTTCTTATAGAAGGTGTTGACTATGATTTTGATCCGTCAACTGGATTTATATACCTTGAAAACTCTCTGGCCAGTGAAGATGAACTTGTATGTTACTATACGAAGGGCGGACAGGCAGTTGGTTCTACTTCGCTGGGGATTGGTGCAATAATTGGTGAAAGTGGAGTAAGGGTTGATTTCAACTCCAACAGTTTCCCTCAGTATTTTGATAGCAGTGGGGAGTTTCTGTATTTAAAAAAGAGGGCTTTTAATAGCTACTGGGAGTTGAGAAATGCATATCCTCTGCCCTCATATGAGGGGACGGGGATTTCAAGCTTTGAAGTGAGACTCCTCTACACAGAAAACTCAAGTCCAAACAGTAATTATGATGATATTATAGACCAGTACAGTATCGATTCTGAAAGAGGAGTGGTTTTTTTTAACTTTACGGATGGTACTGGCAATTTTTATCCAAGACCTTTTCCCGGTGTTTCCCCTTATTCGTCACCTGTAACGACCGAGAATAACCCTTTTGATCAGGATAATCCAGTATATGGAGGTCTTTCATATCCCACTGTAGATAAATCGATTAATAAACTTGAGTTTTCGTATAGTTTTTATACTGATACTTTCTTTCTCGATTTTAATGTTATACCTGGAAGTGTGGAAATTGTAGTTGATGGGAAAGTTCTGAAGGAAAGTGATTATGAAGTGGATTATTCATTTGGCACGGTAACCTTCGGGGAAGGTGTTGTAACTCCAACAAGCGAGATAGAGATAAAATACAGATATACGAGTTTTGGGGGTGGTAATAAAGGACTGGTAGGACAGTTTGGCCTTTTTTACTCAAATGATTTTATAGATCTGAAAAATCTTACCCTTTACCGGTCTCCTCTGGGAACTCGGGAAGCTCCTGAATTGGGTGCTGAAGGTAAACGAGATATTTACAACAGTACAGAGATAGGTTTCAAAATAGGGGCTAATGAGGATGAAGAGGGGGCTTATTTTGAAGCTCAGGCGGGAGTTGGATTGGGTTTGACCAATCCAAACCCCCATGGAAAAGCCATTATAGATGATATGGAGTCCTCAGAAGCAATATTTCGGGTAAGCAATGAAGCTGAGAGCTGGATTATAGGTTCTGAATCACAGATTCTTGAGGACAACGGTGTTCAATTAACTACCAGGGGAGATCTCTTATACAAAAACTACTACAAAAGCACCGTCCTTTCAGGCGAAGTGCTAGAGGATTTAAGCTGGGAGATTCCACAGGATCAGGTATTTGACTACAGCGAGAAGGCGGGACCTTACAATACATCGAACCACCCGGATTATTCCAGTGAAAACTCCCTTGTAATGGAGTATGAGATTCCGGATGGTGGTGAAGATGATTATGTTACAATGGTTACCCCTGTAGGTCCGGAGGACTTTTCTATTTATGATACCTTTAACATTCTTTTTAAAGCTACAGAAATTGAAGGTGGACCGGTAAGGCTATATGTAGAGTTTTTAAAGGATTATAATGAAGACCTCGATGGAGATGGTGTGCTGGATGGAGAGAAATCTGTGAATGATAATGGTTTTATGATCGTTCCTTTAGGAGGACAACAAACAAAACTGGGTACCGATCGAGAGGGTGGAAGTAATGGTACTTTGGAATCTGAAGATATAAATGGTAATGGGGTTCTTGATAGTACAGAGAGTGGTGTTATTATCCCCGGACCAGATGGAACTCAATACCTGGCTGAAATCAATACAGGTGAGACAGACTGGCAGACAATTGCTGTGCCTCTACACAATATTGTTCAAAATTATAGCGATATCCTTCAGTATGTTACTGCGATCAGGATTACTCTGACAGGTACGGGAACTTCACAGCCCCTTAATGGTTTGGTTCTGATTAACGGGCTATGGTTGTCGGGATCCAGAATAAAGAATAATTCCCCTGATCTTCTATCGGTAAGTGAGGTATCGATTGATGAAGATGCTGAGGTCTACAGTAACAGGTTTTCTGAAAGTTATCCAGCTATATATGAGGATCTTCATGGATCTCAAAGATACAGGAGCCAAACTGGTCATGTTGAAAAAACTCTGGTGGTACGAGCAATTGGTGATATTACCACAGAGGCATCCTTTTCTGTGTTGTTTGGTGGACAGATGGATTTTTCAGGCTACCGGGACATGAAAGTTTATCTTTATTTTCCCGAAGGGCAATCCATCCCTCAAAATTTCTCAATTTTAATAAGGATAAAATCGACGGATGATCAGTTTCTTCAGGCTGAGATTGAGGGCGCAAGTTTTGTAACTGGCTGGAATGAAGTTAGTCTCCAGCTTTTTGGTGAAAAGAAAATATATGTGAATGATACAGATGCAGGTTCACTTACAGAAACGGCCCAACTTGATGTGTTGAAGCATGTCACAGAGATTAAGTTTGTTGTCCGTCCAGATTCAGGGATAATTGGAAGTGGATTTACCATGTGGGTTGATGAGATCCATCTGGCAAATCCCGAGAATTACAAAAGTGTGGCATATTTTACGGGAGCGAGGCTTGGTTACAGGGGAAACTTGTTCAATATCATGGGATTTCCCATAATTGGCGATTGTTTTTTGAACGGAGAATATGAAAAAAAATCTGGTTCCTTTTCAAGTGGAAGGGGATGGAGTGAGAAAAATACGCTCCTTGAATCAGGTTTCACTGTTGCAAAGGCATTTAAGATAGATGCTAGCATCCTGTGGAATGAAAAAAGTTCAGATGAAAAAGTTGATATTGAGGAGTTTGAATCTCCCAGTGAGAGCAGGATGGTAATATCAAGCAGCATTGAATATTCACCGGAAAGTAGTTGGTTCCCTGTTGTGGGGCACAGATATGATTTCACAGAAAAGAGTTTATCAAAGATGGAGCTTGAGCAGTTCGGCTTCAGGGATTCGATCTTAAAAGAATATGAAAATAGATTTACATTGTACACTAATTACAGCCCTCCATTTGGGCTCTGGACAACATGGCAACTCGCCAGGGGATGGATACAGAGAATTGAAGGAAAAAGAACCTCATCCACACCTGATATTTTGCAGAGAACGGAGAGTGGAGAACTGGAACATTCAAACCGTTTCTCGATAGGATATGGTATAGAGAGTTTCAGTACAAGTCTGGGTTTTTCAAGGGATAGAGACTTTCTCGGCTCCGGTGTTATGAACTATTCTCAGTGGTATGATTCTTATCTAAAACGTTTTGGAGATATTTTTTCAAAACCATCGGCTTCTCTTGAATCTGCATATCTGTTTTCGAGTACAGATAATGGAAGTTTTAATATTGAATATATACCGGAGGAAGTGGTTGGTTTTACGTCCAGCATCGGGTTTACCTATTCTGAGTCAAACTTTATCGAGGATGAGAGGATAAGAGATCTTTTAGCTACCAGTACCTTGAACATTCAGATACCAGTTAATTTTAAATTGCTGAAAGTAACTGGAAGTATGGATCGGTACATGACGGGGGATTATAAAAAATTCCCTTATAATAAAACAGAAAATGAGATTTTATTTAATCTATTTAAAACAATTCTAATGCCTCCTCTGTATTACATAAGTCCGTTTCCTTCTTTGGGAAGGCAAAAGGATTACAATGCGGTAAATTTGTTTAATTATGGAGACACGAAAAATAAACTTTACAACAAATATAATCTCGACATCAGTTTAAACAGGGATGTCTGGTTTTTACCAACCAATTTTGGGGTTTCTGTCTACGGCCAAACTGAAAGGAGTTCTGGTTCGTATACACAGATGCGTGGCTATGAGGGAAGATTGGAAAAACTAGTTGACCTGAAAAGAGGTGATGAATTATACGAAAAAGATATTGATTTTTCATTAAAATATACCCATGAGCGAGACTATACAGTAAGGGTTTTAAAAAACAGGTTTGAGACTTCAGTTAAATATCGAGATTTAAAAGAAATTGATAGGGGATTTGCTGTTGGCTGGAATGGGAGTTATCAGCGTAGTAGACAGAAGCGAGAAAGTACCAATCTTACATTAATACCCGATGAGCCTGAATCCAGCGAGGAAATTCCCCAGAAACCCTGGGAAGATAAACTTTCATCGACTGTTTCTGTTGAGTGGTTATGGAAAATTCCTGTATATAGGACTTTCATGTTCAAACTTTTACCCTATCAGGAGAAGGAATACTATTTTAAAAACTCTGAAAAAATTACTATCGAAAATATCTATACTTTTACTGACAGAGAACTTGCAAGCGCTTTCAGCAACATTCCTGTTAGATTTACATTTCAGCACAGAACAGATTTTTCAGTTTCTGATAGTTTGAGTTTTTATGTTACGGCGAAATCTGTTATAGGGGTGGAGGAAAAGATTGTTCCGCCCGTTGAAAAGGGGAATTTATTGCCTTCAGCTGGATTTGAATTAGATTTGGGAATAAAATTTCTGTTTTAAAATTGATAAAAGGTTGATATTGATATATAATAATTATACGTAAAGTAAGGAGGTACAAAAATGGCAAAAAAGTTTCTGGTCATTATGCTGGTGCTTCTGATTGCTTTTGGCTTTGGGATTGTGGGAGTAGCATTTGGACAGAGTGGCGATGATGAAAAATCCTCTGAAAAACCAAAGTTTGGATTCAACATGAATCTTAATATTGGTCTTTCAAGTTATGAGGATAGCAGTGGTCAGCAGATAGCCTTTCAGAAATTCAGTTTCTTTCCAGAGTTTTCATACGGCAAGCTCGGCGTGGGTCTGGACCTGACCTTTGAGTTCGATGGGGATTTTAAACTCAGAGATCTGGATAATGACGGCAAAGCCGATACCTGGACAAAGTTTACGGATTATCTTTATAAGATATACTATGTCCGATACGGACATAAAGGAGATCCACTTTATGTGAGGGCCGGTGCCATAGAAACATACACCCTGGGGCATGGCCTGATTATGGAAGGATACAACAATATACTTTTTTATCCACAGATACATCAACTTGGATTAAATGTGGATCTGGATGGCTCTCTTTTTAATTTTCCTCTTATTGGGTTTGAATCTATAGTGGATGATGTTCTTGACTGGGATATAATAGGTCTTCGTGTTTATTCCAGACCTTTGATGTCACTCGATGTTCCAATAATAAACCAGCTAAAGGTTGGTGCCTCATTTGTAACTGACCTGGATCCACTTGAGGTGAATGATCCGACAAATCCTGATTATGAGAAGTACCGGTCACCGAAAGATAATCCTGATAGCAAAGATAACAGGGTCAAAGAGTTCGGGATTGATACAGAGGTTCCACTTTTGCAGAAAGGTAAACTCAGCATAATTTCGTACGCAGATTATGCCAAGATCGGCGGGAAGGGGAGTGGAGGACTCATAGGAAGCACTCTGACCTATGACTGGTTCAGGTTTATTGCTCAGCTTAGATTTTTTGGTAAGCAATTTGTTATGAGCTATTTTGATCCTTACTACGAACTTGACAGGGCAACGAAGTATAACTCACTTGATACAATTACCGATTCTTACATGGGATATCTGCTGGGGACCGGTTTTTCGATATTAAATCTTCTTCAGTTTCAATTCAGCTGGTCTGATGGATTTAATGATGCTGAGGGTCCCAGGATTCAATCGGGACTTTCCACAGTTGAGGGTGCAATTCCAAAGATTGATGCAAGTTTTGCCTTTGATAAAAAGGATATAGATAATTTTAAGGATCTTTTCAGTGGTGCAGATACCATTATGCAGTTAACGGTTGGGTATAAAGTAAGCGGTATGGCCAAGATAGTGTTCATCTTTAAGAGAACGTATACACCTTCTGGTAAGTCAACGGATCAAACGTTCATTGAAACACAGTTTTCATTTTAAAGCTAAGGGAGGGTAGAATGATGAAGAGAATTACAGTATATATACTGGCGTTTTTAATCATCGTTTTTACGGGAGTGCTGTATGCCCAGGAAATGACCGAGGAACCTGCATATATTTCCTATATTGTTGGCACAGTTGATGTGGATATTACACCTGAAAATGGCATCGAGGATTTTATCCCCGCCGAGCTTGATATGGATTTACCTCCTGGTACTGTGATAAAAACGGGTGATGATGGTTTGTGCGAAATTACAATGCCCGATGAAAGTACCATAAAGATATCGAGCAGCTCATCCTTCAAGATAGAGACAGTGCAGATGGACCGGCAGACAGGTAGAAAAAAACAGAGGTTTTCACTGGCTTTTGGTAGAGTCAGGGCAAAGGTCAAAAAGCTGACAACCTCGGATTCAGAGTTTAGCATTGTGTCAGGAACTGCATTAGCAGGAGTCAGGGGAACTTCATTTGGAGTTAAGTTCGATGGCATTAAAGCCCAGATTCTGGTTTTCGAAGGTCAGGTAACCCTTTCAAGTATTACGGGATTATTTGAGCCCATTACTCTTAATGAAGGTTTTATGGGCGTTGTGGCTGAGGGTGGATTGCCAGAGCCCGTTGTACCGATTCCAGAGGATGTTCTAAAAGAATGGGAGGAAGAGGCCAAGAAATTTGTAAAAGAAGAAAAACCTGCTGAAGAAGCAAAACCCGCTGAGGAGGCGGCACCACCGAAGGAAGTAAAGAAACCCGAAGAGAAAAAGCCCAAGAAAGAAAGTTTTATAGAGAAGTTTCTCAGAATGAATGCATATGTTGGAACAATTACCATAGGAGACAGGGTTTATTCGAGGTGGGTTTTCACCCCTGAGTTGAATTTTGGCAAACTGGGAATGGGTTTATACCTCCCCGCAGTTTTTTCACCCGATGTTGGGATTTTTGGATTCAAAGACTGGGAAAACCATGATGAGTGGGACTTCAGGGATTGGAAAGATGGTCTACACGACTTTGTAACGAAGTTCTACTATGTAAGTTGGGGAACATTTGGTGATCCAGTTTATTTTAAAATAGGAAGTATAGACAACTTCTTCCTCGGGCATGGATTTATAGTGGATAACTATTCGAATATGGTTTATTTCCCCGAAGAGGTGACCGTCGGAATGCAGCTCAACATCGATGCTGGTGCCGCTGGATTTGAGACAATGGTTGCGGATTTTTCAAGGCTTCAGCTTTTCGGTGGAAGGTTCTTCATACGTCCGGCTGGAAAGAGCTTCCCACTTGCCATTGGTGTTACTGGTATACATGACAAACCAGAGCCAGCTACTATAAATGGAAATCCAACAGAAACTGATCAGCTGCCGCGGTTAATATTTACAGGTGCAGACCTGGATCTTCCAATACTGAGGCTTAAAGTTTTCAGCATGAAACTTTATGCTGATGCGGCAAAGATTGGTTATATATATAAAGAGGTTCCTTCAACTCTTTCCGGATACGTTGACCCGGGTACGTTCAATTTTCTAAACGGTCTCGGAACCGGAATGGGACTCATGGGAACAATAGCAAAAGTGTTCAATTATAGAGTTGAGTATAGATATATACTGGGCTACTATGAACCGGGGATCATCAATTACCTCTGGGAAAACAGAAGGCTTGAGTATCCCGCCGAGATGGAGGAGTTGATTACAAACGAGGATTCTTATAAAGATGCCACCCAGGCAGGATTCCTTATCAAAGGAAGTATGGTATTATTCAAGAAGCTTGAGTTTGGTCTGGGATATGAGAATTTTGATAAAACCACAGGTACCCAGACAGAAACCGTCAGAAAGGGTACGATGTTTGTAAATGTTGAAAAAGACCTTATTCCTAAGGTTTACGGTAACCTGAGCTACGATAGGACAGATAATCTGGAGGATATTTTCAAGCATCCGTTTAACGAGGACACCGTTTTGAATGCAGAGATATACTATGAACTTGGTGCTGGAATTTCTCTGGTTGTCAATTATAAGAGAACGTTCAAATACAATGATGAAACGGATGAATATGATCCAATCGATAGTTTTGGAATGAACACAGTATTCACATTCTTCTAAAGGGTAGTGAGTTTGTGTTTATGTATAGAGCAAGATGGATTTGAGTTCTGGACAACAAGATGGGAAGGTAAATAATAAAAATTCAGTTTGTTAGTTGGTTAATTAAAGTTAAAGACCCATTATTTGAGATAAAAAGGCTGCTCTTTGAAGAGCAGCCTTTTCTGTTTGTTAAGTGGAGGAATAAAAGATACACATTTTTTGTTTTATAGGATCGGGAGATATTTCTGTATTTCAAATTTACTAACATGTGTTCTGTAACTATCCCACTCCATCTTTTTATTTGCAAGAAACATTTCGTATATATGATCTCCGAGTGTTTCTTTCACAAGCCTGCTCTTTTCGGCCTCTGCTATTGCCTCTCCAAGACTTCCCGGGAGTGATTCGATATTTCTGCTTGCTCTTTCCTTTTCACTCATGTGGAAGATATCCTCTTCAACTGGATCTGGTAATTCGTATTTTTCCTCGATACCCTTCAGGCCTGCTGCAAGCATTACAGCAAATGCGAGGTATGGATTGCATGCAGGATCTGGGCATCTGAACTCCGCCCTTGTTGCTTTGGATTTGCCGGGCTTGTACATTGGAACCCTTACCAGAGTGCTTCTATTCCGCCTGGCCCAGGATACATAAACAGGGGCTTCATACCCCGGAACGAGCCTTTTGTAAGAGTTTACCCACTGGGCTACCACTATGCAGATTTCCCGCGCGTGTTTGAGAAGGCCGGCTATGTAATGTTTTGCTATACTGGAAAGATGGTACTCATCATTCGGATCGAAAAAGGCATTTTCTTCTCCTTTAAACAGAGATTGATGAGTATGCATACCACTTCCATTATGTCCAAAAAGAGGTTTGGGCATGAATGTGGCATACACACCATGTTTCTGGGCTATTTCTTTCACTGTTAGTCTATAGGTCATAGAAGCATCGGCCATTCTCAATGCTTCCATGTATTTAAGATCAATTTCATGCTGACTTGGTGCAACTTCGTGGTGTGTGAACTCAACTTTGATTCCCATTTTTTCAAGGGCAATAACAGTATCTTTTCTCATTGTTGCTGCGATGTCAGGTGGAGTAAGGTCGAAGTACCCTCCTGCATCCAGGGTTTCTGGCTCTCTATCTGATTTAAAGTAAAAGTACTCGAGTTCTGGGCCAACATAAAAGGTGTAGCCCATTTTTTTTGCCTTATTGAGGATTTTTTTGAGTGCATATCTTGGATCGCCCTCATACGGTGTTCCATCTGGATTCAATATATCACAGAACATTCGACCAACCAGGATTCCATTCTGCTCAAAGAATGGAAGCAGTGTGAAGGTTGAGGGATCTGGCATAGCAATCATGTCACTTTCCTCTATTCTTGCGTATCCCTCAATTGATGACCCGTCAAAACCCATACCCTCTGCCAGTGCCCCTTCCAGTTCACTATCTGTTATTGTAAAACTTTTTAAAAATCCAAGTACATCCGTGAACCAAAGACGTATAAACTTTACGCCCTTATCCCTTACAATTTTCAGAACATCCTCGATTGTTTGATCCTTCATTATTAAACCTCCTGATTTTAATTATAATTTTGTTTATTTTTAGCCACTAGCTACATTGCCCCTTTCGCCACTCCTTATTCTAATGCATTCATTCAGATTTACTACAAAATTTTTCCCGTCACCTATTTTGCCTGCTAATGAATTGAATCGTTAATTAAAAGCAATATTAATGCCATAAAATTTAAGTTGCTATAATTCCTTTTATTATTATAATTAAACGAATGAGTGCGAATTAATTATCCTAAACCATGTTGGCGAGTATGAGAAAATCCTACAATAATGTAGGATTTATTTATAAGACCTACAGAAATGTAGTTTAATTATTAATCCCAGGAAATTGAGGTATTTCTTTTCGATTTTAATTAATTTGAATCCTACCAAAATGTAGGATTGAGTAACAGTGTAATTTTTAGTTTTTTATTTACCGTGTGAATTTTCTTTTTTTTAAGGATATAATCCATGTATTTTAACGGTATGAAAAATAAGACTAAGGGTCAGATGGAAGCTGAAATAAGTGAAGCTATGATTAGATTTGAAAAAGAACATATGGGAAGAGGGCCTGAAGAAGCGAAAACATATATTCTCAGGGATGTTGTTTTTGTACGATTAAAGGGAGTACTGACGAAGGCAGAAAAAAGGCTTGCGAAAACTCTTAATGGTATCGAGTTGTTAAAGAAGGTGAGGATGGAACTTCTGGAAACTTCGCGTGCGATACTCGAAAATACTATTTCTGAAATTGTAGGTGCAAAAGTACTGAGCCTACATACCGATATTAGCACCAGGACAGGTGAAAGGGTGATAATATTTGTTTTAAATAGAAATATTGAAAGCGATTCTATTTAATTAATCCTTGACTTTTTAAGGATAAATATATATATCCGAGTTTAATATGTTTTTGATAGATAGATACATTTTTCTAATAAAATCTAATTAACAGGAAGACCCGACAGGGACCTCTGGTGATAGGACCATGAGAGGTTGTTGTGGGGTAAGCCAACATCTTGATGATTATAGCCCCATTATGTGGGGGGATGTTGGCTTTTTTATTTTAATGATTGATTCGTTTTCCTATTGTTTTTAAAAAAATAAATGAGCTCATGTGCTTATCAAATTAAGTACACCATACTTTATTTAAATCTTTAGAGGAGTAATCTATTATGGAAAGAGAAGAGTATCTTGAGTCTCTGAGACAAAAATTGGATGATGAGAATTATGAAAAACTGAAAGCAATAAAAAGCCTGAAAGCAATAGAGTTTATAGCTGAGTCTGAGAAGATATGCAATCCTGATAGTATTTTTGTCTGTAGTGATTCGCCTGAAGATGTAGGGTATGTCAGGGAGATGGCGATTAAGACCCGCGAGGAAACTCCACTGGCAATGAAAGGACATACAGTACATTTTGACGGAATCAAGGACCAGGGAAGAGACAGAAAGGCGACCAAGTATCTTGTTCCAAAGGGAGAACAGCTTCCCAAAGCTCTCAATCAGATAGATAGGGATGAAGGAATTGCTGAGATTATGGATTTGCTGAAGGATTCCATGAAGGGTAAGATAATGATTGTAAGGTTTCTTACCCTTGGTCCAAAAAACTCAATCTTCAGTATACCATGCCTCCAGTGTACAGATTCCTGGTATGTAGCTCACAGTGAGGATTTACTCTACAGGCCCGCATATGATGTGTTTGTGAATCAGGATATCACTGGAGAGCTATTTCGTGTATTGCATTCTGCTGGAGAACTGGATGAAAGAATGGTTAGTAAAAATCCAGATAAAAGAAGAATTTACATAGATTATTCGAATAATGTTATATATTCTGTAAACACACAGTATGCTGGCAACACTGTTGGTTTTAAAAAACTTGCTTTTCGTCTTACGATCAGAAAGGCACATGCGGAGGGATGGCTTGCCGAACACATGCTTCTCGTTGGTGTGCATGGGCCAGGCGGGAGAAAAACCTATTTTACAGGTGCTTTTCCCAGTGCCTGCGGGAAAACCTCCACTGCAATGCTTCCGGGTGAGAGGATAGTTGGAGATGATATTGCATATCTGAGAAATATCAATGGTATTGTAAAAGCTGTAAATGCAGAAGCTGGTATTTTTGGCATTATACAGAACGTTAATCCTAAGGATGATCCAATTATATATAAGGTGTTGACGTCTCCTGGAGAGGTCATTTTTTCAAATGTTTTGGTTAAAGATGGCAAGCCTTACTGGCTTGGTATGGGTTGTGAGTTGCCCAAAGATGGTATAAATTTCTCTGGTCAGTGGTATGAAGGTAAGAAAGATGAAAATGGAAATGAGATTCCACCGGCCCATAAGAATGCAAGATACACTGTTTCACTTAAAGCCCTTGAGAATGTTGATCCTGAGCTTGATAATCCTGAGGGCGTTGAACTCGGTGGAATAATGTTTGGTGGGAGGGATGCTAGAGCTTATGTTCCTGTACAGCAAGGATTTGACTGGGTGCATGGGATTATAGCTTATGGAGCTGCACTTGAAACAGAAACAACGTTCGCAACAATAGGTAAAGAGGGTGTTCCTGAGATAAATATTATGAGCATTCAGGATTTTGTATCAATTTCCCTTGGAAAGTATTTGCAGAATTATATCGAGTTTGGTAGAAAGTTAAAAAAACAACCTCTCGTATTTGGTGTGAATTACTTTTTACGGGATGAAAATGGAAAATTTGTTAATGAGATTAGGGATAAACATATATGGATTAAATGGATGGAACTTAGGGTTCATGGTGAGGCCGATGCTATTGGATCTCCTACAGGTTTAATTCCGAGGTACGAAGATCTAAAGCGTCTTTTTCAGGAGGTTCACAGGAAGGAATATTCTATTGATGATTATATAAAGCAGTTTACAATAAGGGTTCCGGAAAATATCGCAAAGGTCGATAGGGTGAAGAAATACTTTAGAGAAAATATATCTGATATTCCTCCTGAATTGTTTGAGGTTCTCGATCAGCAAAAGGAAAGGTTACTGAAGGCCAGAGAAAAATACGGTGATTACATTTCGCCTGAATCTTTGAAGTGACTTATTTATCATATATGTTATTTCAGATGTAAGGTTTATTTGATCTGTTCTATCGGAATTTAATATTTGATTTAGATATTCGGATCTTAAATCTTGATGGATCGATTCTGTATTTTTTAACTCTCAATCCCATTATTCTTTCAGTGATTCCAAGTATTCGTGATGCCTCGGCCATGTTTCCCCTGGATGATTTTAATGCTTCCATTATCATCTCTTTTTCAACCCTTTCGAGAGTTTCTTTCAGTGTTCCCTTCAGGGTGGTTCCACTTTCCTCAGCTGTTTGGAGAGTGGGTGGAAGGTGATGTCCGTGAATAACTCCGTCTTCACTTAGAAGCACAGCTCTTTCGATGCAGTTTTCGAGTTCTCTTACATTCCCTGGCCAGTGGTAGCTCATCATCATATCAATTGCGGGAGTGGATATTCTTTTAATATTTTTTCTGTGAATTTTGCTGTATTTTTCCACAAAGAAATCTGCCAGAAGCAGAATATCAGATTTTCTCTCCCGTAAAGGTGGGAGGTGAATTGGGAAAACATTTAATCTATAATACAGATCTTCTCTAAACAATTTTTTTTCTATCATTTCTTCCAGGTTCCTGTTTGTGGCAGCAATAACTCTAACATCTACCCTGATTGTCCTGGTTCCTCCAACTCTCTCGAACTCTTTTTCCTGGAGGACCCTGAGTAGTTTTGCCTGTAGATTCGGGGAGAGATCACCTATTTCATCGAGGAAAATGGTACCTCCATCGGCCAGTTCAAATCTTCCCTTTCGCATTGTAACTGCACCTGTAAAGGCTCCCTTTTCGTGGCCAAAGAGCTCACTTTCGATCAGAGATTCGGGAAGAGAAGCACAATTGACCTTTATAAAAGGTTTATGTGCCCTTAAGCTGGAGAAATGAATGGCATGTGCCACGAGTTCCTTTCCCGTCCCACTTTCTCCCCTTATAAGAACGGTGGTATCGGACCTTGATACCTGATTTATTAATCTGTAAACCTCATGCATTTCATTTGAATTACCTATGATGTTTTTAAGATTGTATCTTTCCTGCAGTTCTTCCTGAAGCCTTTTGTTTTCCTCAAGGAGCTTTTCTCTTTCTTCAATTGCGAATTGCCTCAGTTTTACAGCCTGACTTATCATTGAACAAATTATTGTACATAGCCTTTTCAATTCTTCGAGCTTCTCTTCCGGAGAGACCGGTACATCGATACTAAGTGTTCCTATAACCCTATTTTCAAGTTTTATGGGTACACATATAAATGATATTTCGCTTTCCTTTCTTCTTCTCGAACCTGTTTTATCGAGAAACTCAGGTTCATCTGAAATTCTTTTTATTACTGCAGCTCTGCCAGTTTTGAAAACCCTTCCTGTAATCCCTTCCCCGGGTTTGTACCTGCCCCTTTTTTTCTCACTGTTTGTAAGGCCAAAGGCTGTTTCTATGGTTATCTCGTCCCTTTGACGATCGTATAGCGTGATTATTCCTCTGAGGATACCGGTATGTCTGGCCAGTGTTTCTAAAACCGGTTTTAGAATATCTCTCAGATCGATACTTGAATCGAGAATCCTGCTTATTTCCAGTAGGAGAGTCAATTCTTTAATTTCTTCTTTCTTAGAATTAGTTTTATTCTCAGATATATCTATACTATTCATGGCTTAACTCTCTGAGAGGTTTTTGAGAGTTTGTACAAATTCCTCTATGTCCTTTTCTTCAGTGTCAAAAGAGGTCATTAATCTGATAATGGGTTTTTTCTCATCCCAGTAATAGAAAAAATACTCTTTTCTGAGTTTTTCAGCCACTGAATGGGGGAGGGTTAAAAATACCGCATTCGACTGAACAGGATAAACTATTTTACAGAATGAAAGAGTTGACAGTTTTTCTTTAAGCATTGTGGCCATTTTGTTAGCTTTCTGGGCATTCATGAGCCAGAGATTTTCATTAAGATACGGCTCAAACTGTGCTGACACATATCTCATTTTTGATACAAGATGCAGGCCCTGTTTTCTTATATATTTAAACTCTTTTGATAGTAATCTATCAAAAAATACGACGGCCTCTGCCATCATAAGACCATTTTTTGTACCGCCAAATGATAGAATATCTACCCCTACATCGCCCGTAATTTCTTTAAGAGTTGTCCCTAGATACGCAGCTGCATTTGAAACTCTCGCTCCATCCATGTGAAGTAGCATATTATTTTTGTGCACAAACTCTGAAATTTTGAATATTTCATCTGGTGTATATACAGTCCCAAGTTCTGTTGCCTGTGTTATTGATACAATCCTTGGTTGTGCGTGGTGTTCATTTCCTTTGTAGGATAGAAAGTCTTCCAGTTGCTCTATTGAAAGCTTGCCATTTGTGTTTTTAACCTGAAGTAGTTTTGCCCCGATAAGACTTTCTGGAGCTCCACATTCGTCCATGTTGAGGTGAGAAACATCTGTGCATATGATTGCCTGAAATGGTTTTGTTACAGCTTTTAGTCCAAGTACATTTGCTCCTGTCCCATTCAGCACAAAATAAATGTCACAGTTCTCGCCAAATGTTTTTTTGAACGCTTTGATTGCCTTATTGGTATAAGGGTCATCACCATAACCTATGCAATGACCCTCATTTGCTCTGATTATTGCATCCAGGACTGAAGGGTGTATACCAGAGTTATTGTCACTGGCAAAGCTCTTTTTTCTCATCATTTTAAGTCTCCAATTTTTAATAATATCAATATTTATCTTTTCGTATGCCTTTGTTTATTATTACTACTAAATAAATAAATATATTCCCTGACCGGTCTGTTTTTATTTAAGAGTAAATAGTTTTGGTCCAGAAGTTAAACGAATTGTTCTATTAAGTTATAATCTTTATTTCTCAAATAAAAGCTATTTTTGTCGAAAAATAGGTTGTACAGGGGAAGATGGAATGCCAGTTACAGAGATCTTTATAGAAAAATCTAGAGAAGTAGCCAGGCTTCAAAACAAAAATGATATCAAAAGAAGAGTTCTTGAAAACCAGGAGATAGTTAAAAAAAGGTGCATTAAGCACTCTCAGGAGAGGTCAAAGAAAATTGGTGGATTTTCACCGCTGGATAACAGGCCTTTTTTATTTCTGGTAAAGCAGGTTTTTCCTCTCAAGCGAATTGTTCTGCTTGTTGTAATTTTTATGGTGGCATTTTTCTCTTTTATTCCATTTTATATAAACATTTCAACCATTTCCTGGGAGAAGAATAGAAAGTTCTTCTATGAAGAGGATCCATTAACAGAGGCTTATTATAAGCAAAAGCTGATTAAAAGTATTGAGAGCGGGGTAAATGATACAGGAGGGGATTATACCAATCTTCCCCTTTTGAAAGTCATAAATTATACAGTTAAAAAAGGAGATTCTCTCTACAGAATTGCAAGGTCATTCAGAATTACTGTTGATACAATAATAACAGCAAATGAAATAAAAAATGGAGCCTCACTTAAGGTTGGCAAAACATTAAGAATACCTAATATTAGCGGGATTTTTTATACAGTCAAGAGGGGAGACAGTTTATATTCAATCTCAAAAAAGTACGGGGTCAGTATAACCAGGATAGCTGATATCAATGATTTATCATCTTCGAAGATTGTTGTTGGGCAAAAGATTTTTATCCCCGGAGGGAAACTCTCTGATTGGGACAGGGCTGTTGCTCTTGGGGAGGTTTTTAGAAGGCCTGCTTATGGAAGATTAACATCAACTTTTGGTTTCAGGAAAGATCCATTTACGGGCAAAATTGCATTCCATGCTGGGATTGATATAGCAAATGCCCAGGGGACCCCAGTCTATGCTGCACAGAGAGGAAAGGTAATATACGCAGGTTATTACGGAAGTTATGGTAGGACGGTGATTATCCAGCATCCAAACGGATATAAGACCCTTTATGCACATCTCTATAAGATATATACAAAACGTGGAAGATATGTTACTCAGGGCCAGAAAATAGCGTTGATGGGAAATACGGGAAGGTCAACCGGGCCTCATCTGCATTTTGAAGTACATCATGGAAGAAAGATAATCAATCCATTGAAACTTACAAAACTTCGGTAAAATTATGGTTTTAGTCGTATTAACCAATCCTGATCTCAAGGGAATATATTGCTACCTCTTCGATTTTAATTGATTTAAAAGAGACTGAATAAATCTTATAACAGTTTAAATTAGGAAAATGGGGTTGAAATATAATTTCATTTATTTATAATCAAAAATTATAGATACGCAACGGGTTAAGGTATTAAATGCCATCGAAGATCATATCAAATGATTCTAAACTGAATGGTTTATTAATCAGGCTAAAAAAGAGCCTATCTTTTACAGGATTGTTGGTAGGACAATTTATATCGGATTTTTACTGGCGAGCTGTGAGAAGAGTTCGATATTTAATTTTTGCTGGTAAAAGATTTATAAGCAGGTACAGAATTGTCCATTACATAAAACTCACAATTTTAGTATTGGTTCTGGATTTTATACTATTCTTGGTTCCCAGCCCTTTCTCATTTTTTAAAGAAGAGCTTCCATTCTATGGTGATTTTTCGTGGAATAGTCCCATAAGCATAAGGCTTTCTCCCGGAGAATCGGGTGAAGCTCGTGGAGGTCTTGAAAATTACATACCCAAACTCAGGTTGATTGAATACAGGGTTAAAAGGGGTGATACCCTCTGGAGTATTGCAAGAAAGTTCGATATAGATCCTGATAGTATTATAAGCTGTAATACTTTTTCAAATGTTCATATGATTCATGAGGGTGATGTTATATATCTTCCAAATATGAGAGGCATATTTATCAATGTTCAGGAAGGTGATACAATATTTAAATATACCTCCAAGTATAAGGTTCCCACTGACCTGATTATGGAGGTTAATGAGCTTGAAACCAACGAACTTACACCTGGTATGAAGATATTCCTTCCAGGTGTCAGGTACAATAACATCGAAAGAGCCTATGTGCTTGGGGAGGCCTTTGATAAACCCGTAAGAGGGTGGATAACTTCCAGGTTTGGCTATAGACGGGATCCATTTTCGGGAAAGCATTCCTTTCACACGGGAATCGATATTGCCTGTCGTTGTGGCAGTCCTGTTTATGCTGCCCAGGATGGTGTGGTGCTGTATGCGGGTTACAGGATAGGTTACGGGAGGGTTATTATTCTTCAACACAGGTTCGGTTATAAAACTGTGTATGCTCATCTTTCAGGAATAAGAGTATCTAGGGGTCAAAGGGTGAGAAGAGCTCAGATAATAGGTTTTTCTGGTAATTCAGGGCGTTCTACAGGACCACATCTACATTTTGAGGTCTGGCATAAAAGCAGGGTAATAGATCCGCTTACGCAGACGAATATGGCAGTGAGATAATGTATTAATTCATTTCTATTAAATGAATTATTATAAACATGTGGTTTACGAATTCATAGAAGGTTTGTGAATATGAAATCCACCAAGATAATATGTACAATAGGTCCCAGCAGTCAGGATAGGAAAGTACTGGCAAGAATGATAGAAAATGGCATGGATGTGGCCAGAATGAACATGTCGCATGGAGACTACGAATTTCATAGGAAAACCATTAAACTGGTAAGAGAGCTATCTGAGGAATACAACAGGCACATTGGTGTATTGATAGACCTTCAGGGACCAAAGATAAGAACGGGTAAGCTTAAGAAAGAAACGGTTGTATTAAATGAAGGGGATACCCTGACTCTAACGATAGATGATGTACCGGGGGATTGGAATATATTGAGCGTTAATTACAGAGGGCTCGTAACCGAGGCAGAGCCTGGTGACAGGATACTTCTTGATGATGGTAATATAGAATTGAAAGTTCTGGAAGTAAGGGAAAGAGAGGTAGTTTGCAGGATTATAAATGGTGGAATTATAAGAAGTTATAGAGGTGTCAATTTACCCGATACCTCACTCAGCATTCCTTCAATTACCGAAAAGGACATGAGAGACCTAGAGTTTGGTATTACCGAGGGGGTGGATTTTGTAGCTCTATCTTTTGTTAGAAAGGCACAGGATGTGGAAAGATTAAAGGAATTGATTAATGGTAAGGGCTCAGATACTCCCGTTATAACGAAGATTGAAAAGCCGGAAGCAGTTAAGAATATTGATGAGATCATCATGGTAACTGACGGAATAATGGTAGCGAGAGGAGATCTTGGGGCTGAAACATCGCCCCAGGAAGTTCCAATACTCCAGAAGATGATAATTGAGAAATGTAATATTGCGGGGAAGCCGGTTATTACGGCAACCCAGATGCTCGAATCGATGATACATCATCCAAGGCCAACCAGAGCTGAGGCTTCCGATGTTGCGAATGCGATATTTGATGGTACGGATGCTGTCATGCTCTCGGGCGAGACGGCAATGGGGGCTTATCCAGTTGTGACGGTAAAGGTCATGTCTGAGATTATTCAAAGAGCCGAAGCTGAAATAAAGAGAAATGGAAATGATATTCTTCACAGGAAAGTGGATAGAATTCTAGCGCAGTTAAAATGCAGTACTGATATAGTACCAGAATCCATATGTTATTCTGCCATGAAAATTACAGAAATAGTACCAATCTCTTATATAGTTGGATTTACACTTTCTGGTAGAACAGCCCACTTTCTCAGTAAGTACAGACCTCCTGTGCCGATAATTGCCCTTTCTCCAAATAAAAGAGTTTTACATCGCCTTTCAATATATTGGGGCGTAAGGTCTGAATATATAAAAGAGGTCTCGTCAACAGAGGAGCTTCTTAATGAGGCTGAAAGTATTCTTGTGAACAGGGGTATATGTAAAGAGGGTGAGAGGGTACTTCTCGTCAGCGGTGTTCCTGTAACAACGAAAGAGCCTACCAATATGCTTAAGATCCATCCAGTTCATATTGGAATAAAAAACATTTAAAAATTGGGCGATTTCAAGAAGTCAGAAGATGAGTTTGGTATTATGAATCCCAGAAAGGTGATAAACTCGGGAGTTGTTGGAATATCGGTAAGTATAGCAGGAGAAAGTTTGAGCCATTTCTTCGTTCTCTTGGGAATAGGGTAAGTGCCCGGATTGGATAAAGATTTGAAAAGGATACAAGAGGAATACCTGCTGATATTGCATGGTATGCATACAGTTGTTCTCAATACGGTTTCTGTGTTGAGGAATGTGAACAATTGAATCCTCCTGTATGAAACTCGGAGGTTAATGAGATCCATGAAAATAAAAAAATGACATTTCCGCCCTTTGAGATGATGGCAGCTGCTCCCCGGAAAGAGGGTAATATATGGGCTGGATCCAGGAAAAACAAAAGTGATTGGTTCCCCGAAGATTTAATCGAGAAATAGGGTCCTGACGCGGAATCTTCCGTGGTTTATTTTGCAGGATGTACGGCGAGTTATGTGGAAAATGATATGGGTTTGGCCACGAGGTGGGTACAAAAAAAGTCCTGGCGTTGTGCCCGTGCTGCGAGTTTCATCTGAAGGTTTCTGCACAAAAAAGATTGGATATAGAGGTGCAGGACCTTGCGCACTATGTAGCTAAGGCACTTAGGTATGATATGCTAGATCCGAATCCCGAGGATACGAAACAGCAAGCAGTATTTAAAGCCATGATCGCTCTTATGACTCCACAGGGTTTTGCCGATTTAATGAAGTTAATGCTTCCAGAACTTATGGATGCAATGCCCATGGGAACGGGTAAAATGATCAAATTAATGGGAAAGATTCCTGGTACGCTTGCTATGATGAGACCTGGGTGTAAATTAAGTTTTTCCTTTACAACCTTATCCTTAATCCTGTAACTGGGGCCATTTATAACAAATAAATGTGAATGATGGAACAGTATGTCAATTATCGCAGCAGCTATTACTTCATCGTTAAATATTGAGCCCCAATACTTGAAGTTCCTATTAGAAGTAATAACGATAGAGGTCTTCTCATATTTACGGGATACCAGCTGAAAAAATAAATTAGCATCCTCTGGGCTTAGAGGAGTGTATTCCAGCTCATCTATTTGTGTTGAGCTCAAAATAAATAGATGATTTGGGGCTGGAACCTTTTGATGCATCAAATTGTTTGGGTTTATTAGAAATCCTGGAGGATAGGATTGGTAGAAAATCCTCAATCGTTGTCTCTCAGATTCCAATAAACAAATGGCACCAGGTAATCGGAGGCCCCACAATTGCAAATGCTATCTGCGACAGGATAATTCGTAACTCTCATCGTATCGAACTCAAAGGGGAGAGGTTGGAAAGATATTTGCGAATAGAGATGTGGAGAAAGAAGGGAATGAAGATTGGAAATAGAAAAACACCATGTCTTTTTTAATACTTCTATTCTTATAGATTCCCTGTGAGAAATGGAAAATGTGGAATAACTCCAAAATATTCTCCAAGAGAAACTCATATGAGGGCTGCAATAAGACTGGCCACATAAATAGTGACGGTACGCGATGAGCATATAAATGATGTGAGCATGATGTGAAAAACAAAATAATATGAGAAAGGATTGTTTACAAATCCAGTAAAGAGGAGTTACTTATTTTCCCAGGACTTGGTGGATTTTTTCTGAAAGGGTTGCTATATCAAATGGTTTCTGCAGATAGTAATACTCCTTATCTATAACACCTTCATGATTGATTACGTTTGTTGTGTATCCAGACATGAAAATAACTTTTAGATCAGGATAGATTGATTTGATCTTTCTGGCAAGAAGAAGACCGTTCATGTCTGGCATGACCACATCTGTAATCAGGAGATTTATTTTACCACTGTAAATTTTGACAATTTCCAATGCTTCATTTGGATTGTTTGCCGGTAAAACTTTATAACCTATGTTTTCAATCATTTTCTTTGTTATCTCAAGAATCTGTGTTTCGTCTTCCACAAGGAGGACAACTTCCCCCTTTCCTTTTTTAATTGCGTGTTTATTGTTCTCGGCTGTCTCATCCGTGCCAGTATAGCGGGGGAAATATATCTTAAATGTTGTCCCTTTACCCGGTTCACTGTAGACAAGGATAAATCCATTGTTCTGTTTTACGGCTCCGTATACAGAGGATAGTCCAAGACCTGTTCCCTCCCCGATGGTTTTCGTTGTAAAGAAAGGTTCGAATATATGGAACTTTACATGTTCATCCATTCCTTTTCCATCATCAGTGACTGCAACCATAACATATTCGCCTTCTTTTACAAACGGGTGAAGTTTATGATAAGAGCTGTCAATTGTCATATTTTTGGTTTCGATGGTTATGTTTCCAACATCATTAATTGCATCGCGTGCGTTTATGCAGAGATTATTCAAAATCTGTGAAAGTTGCCCTGGATCAAGTTTTACTTTCCAGAGAGGTTCTCCTGGTATCCAGTGGAGTTTAATGTTTTCTCCAATAAGTCTCCTTAACATCTTAAGATGGGTGCTTATCTCATCATTTAAATCAATTATTTTGGGTTTAACCGTTTGTTTCCTGGCAAATGCCAGAAGCTGGGCTGTAAGCTCAGATGATCTAAGACCTGCTTTATATATCTCTTCTATTTCACTATAAATTTCACTGTTTTTGTCTAACTTGTTGAGAATAAGTTCTGAATATCCCATTATTACGCTTAACATATTGTTGAAGTCATGTGCTATTCCACCTGCCAGCCTTCCTATTGCTTCCATTTTTTGTGCCTGCATATACTGGTCTTCCAGATTCTTTTTTTCTGTAACGTCGTGTTTTACCGCAACAAAACTGGTTATGGTTCCACTTTTATCGAATACTGGAGAAATCACTGCTTCCTCATAGTAGATAGTTCCATCCTTTTTTCGATTTATAAATTCCCCTCTCCATGTTCTACCCGATTTGATTGTATTCCAGAGATTTCTGTAAAAGTTTTGATTGTGTCTTCCACTCTTCAGGATCCTTGGGTTTTCCCCAATGACCTCTTCTCTTTTGTATCCAGTGATCTTTTCAAATGCCGGATTTACATACTGAATATTTCCATTGGGGTCTGTTACTATAATATATTCTGCTGCGGATTCTATGGCGATTGCCAGTCGTTTTGTCTCATCCTCGATTTTTTTATGTAGAATATAGGTTGCAAGTTCTGTTGCGAATTCTTCCATTATTTTTATGATTGAATTCCGAAAATGCATTTTTCTTTTTTTACTGTAAAGATTGAGAAATCCTATTGTTCTATTATCTGAAACAAGAGGTATCAACAGCCATGACTCAGGGATTAATTTTTCTAATTCGGGGTCATTCTTTGAAATGGATTTAATGATTTCGCCCTTGGTGATTAGTTTTGTTTTTTTATCATGAAAAGCTTTTTTTAAGATATTTTCAAAGACTGGTTTCAGATTTTCAGTCTTGGTTGTAATTGTATCGTTTTTGCTTTTTTTATAAACAGGCATAAAACGCTCTTTTTTTTCGTCATAAAGAACAAGTTCAATTTTGTCTATGAGGAACAATTCTGATAATTTGTCAAATCCGAGATCTTCAAAGAAACCTTTTTCTGAAAATGATTTACTCGACATTGTGATACTGTGGAGGATTTTATGAATACATTCTCTGAGGCGGTTTTCTGTTACGTCAATAATGTGCGAAACGCTGTATTTATCTCCTTTTGAATTATGTATTATATTTGTTGAAATATCCATTCTGATTATTTCTCCATTCTTTGTCAGAACACCTGCTTCGTACCTTTCCGGTGGATTCTCACCCCTATGTCTCCTGAGATATCTATCCACAACCATGTCTCTGGTTTCTTCCGGTAAAAGCTCCCTGAAATCATGTCCTATCATATCTTCTCTACTTGTATTGAGAAAATCACAGCATTTTTTATTAACAAATGTAAACCGAAAATTATTATCGATGATCAGCAGTCCTGTCAGTGAGTGGTCTATTATACTTCTCAGTAGCTTTTCTTCATCTTCTTTCGATTTTCTTAATTCTATGTTGTACAGTGCAAAGGCAAGATCATTTGCCAGTTCGCCAATAATTTCTAACTCATCCTTATCAAGCTGGAGCTCTAGTGAGATCCCAATAATTAATATACCGTACAGTTTTTTTGAATACTCCAGAATTGCTATTATCTGATTGCATGGTTCTGCTTTTCCTTCAATATACTTTAAACAGATCCCTTCGTAGTCTTCTTTTACTAATATGGGGGATTTTTTTAATGATTTTTTATGTATAAATGATTTTAATTTTTCTCTGAGATTTCTTCCATCTTAGTTTTTTTCGGTGGAAATTTTTGTTATTAATTCTCCTGTATCAAAATCGATCCCAGCTGAATATACCTCTTTTATGTCGAGATTGTCATCCACCAGTAGTGCGCATGCATATGTATATTCTTTATTCTTCACAAGTATGTTGCATGTATTTTCGAATAATACTTTCTGATCAGCTGCATTGATTATCAATTGATCAATGTACCTGATTACATTTAATGTTCGGTATAGAAGATTGAGTTTCTCTTCCAGCTTTTTTCTTTCGGTAATATCTTTTGAATGTTCTATTATGTAGACTATTTTACCTTCCTGGTTTTTTACGGGGTAAGAGGTTAGTTCAATCCATCCAGTATATCCATTCTCTTTGACATAATGAATGGTCTCTATTTGCTGTTTCCCGGTTTTTAAGACCTTAATTGTAGGGCATGCAGGGCATGGGGTATTTCTCTGGTGAAAAACTTTGTAGCACTTTTTCCCTATGAGCGGTTTGTATTTTTCATAGATAATGTTTTGTTGTTTATTTACTTTAAGAATATTTAGGTCCGGATCGAGTATGGTGACCCCATCCTGAATTGCGTCTATTATATTCTGAAGAAAAATATTGTTCAGAAATCTTTCGTCACTGGTTGTCTGCTTCAATAATTTTGCCATTATAATGTCTTTTGTTTTATGGTAAAAAGAGCAAATACAATTTTGTATTTTTATAACTCAAATATAAGTCATATGACTCCGAATTTCCAATTTGTGGATTAAATAATGAAGAATTTTGAGAAAAATCAGGTAAGAAATTCTGAATTTTGAATTTACCGAAATGGTAACAGGATAAAAGCAAATTTGTTTGAAAAAGAAGATTGGTGACATCATGAGTAGGGTAACACCAGTTATAAAGAATAGTGCCTTATGGCTGGTTTTTACTTTTTTATCTTCAGGCATCAGACCAGCTTTTTCATCGAAAGGTCAATAATGAGGGCTATATTGCAAGGTAGGAGAAAGATATCTGATAAAATTACAAGTATAATCCCGCAAATTGTACCCAGAAGAAATAGTACAAGGGATATAAAAAATGCCTGTCTGGTGGTAATGAGTCCCCTGACGATTCCACCACTTGCTGGGGTGGGGGTTTTATCGAGGCCTGTTTTATAATCATTGATATCACTTAGCACATTGGCGCCTGAGTGTAAGAGCATCATACCGACTAGAGCAAGTATGAAGTTTAAGGGTTTTAAAGGCATTTTCCCGATAGTTACCACTAGGAGAGTTCCAAAAATAACGGGAATTACAGAGGCGGGTAGGGCAAATGGTCTTATAGTAATAAAAAATATTTCAAAAATAGAGAGTTCTTTTTCAGGGGATTGAATGTCGCTGTTTTGGTTGCTCGATAACGACTTCAATTTCAGATCCTTTTATAATTTTGTTCAATAGTATTTAATGTAAAAATCATCAAAGGTATAGGATTTAATTTCTTCCCAGTGTTCAGATATTTCGGAAACATATGCCATTGAAGGACCGAGTTTAATGTCCTGCCTGAATAATAAAAGGTTTTGTTTCGGACCTTCTGCGAGTATCTCAACTCTTCCGTCATAGAGATTTTTTACCCAGCCTTTTATACCGTATTTGCGCGCTTTTTCTATAGTGTAAAACCTAAATCCTACACCCTGTACTCTGCCTGATACAAACATATGAAGCTGGTACAGGTCTTTTTCTCCCATACCATTTCTCCCTGAATACTGAATTTTGGATTTTAAAAGTTATTTAGATCAAACGGAAGATTCAAGTTGTTTGATTACCGACTCAATTTTTTTTCTATCCGGATGGTCAGGTGCAAGCTTTAAAAGTGTTTTGTAGATTGTCAGAGCATCCTTTTTCTTACCCTGCTTTAAAAGAAGATCTCCCAAGGGTTCATACGCTTTGATGAAGTTCTTATCAGATTTGATTACTCTGAGGAATTCGGCAATTGCTCTATTTTCATCGCCCAATTTTAGATAAACCGATGCCAAGCCAAAATGCGCTTCTGGGGATAGTGGGTCCAATTCAAGAGCTTTTTTGAACTGCTCACCGGCTTCCTGGTAAAGTTCATTTTTCAGAAGCACATTGCCATAATTAATTCTCGCTGCAATGGATTTTGGGTTCAATGAGATTGCCTTTCTCAGTGTAGCCAGTGCTTTTTCATAAAGGTTGCTCTTTATGTATATATCACTGATATTATTGTACGCTTCCATATAATTGGGATCAAGTTTGATAGATTTTTCATATGCCGTGATTGCTTCATTATATTTTTCTATCTTGGCATAATTGTTTCCAAGGTTATAATAATAGCGTTTATCCTTATCATTTAATTGGATTGCTTTTTGAAGTTCTTCAATGGCTTTTTCATATTTGCCTTCCATCTCATATAAAATTGAAAGATTGTAGTGAGTGATATCGGATTTAGAATCCAGATTTATAGCTGTTTCGTACTCTTTTTTGGCTTTATCAAACATTTTTTTCGCTCTGTATGCGTCACCCAACTTTATGTGAGCCTTTACATTATTCGGATTTACTTTTATTGCCCTTTTATAGAGATCTATGGCTTTATCGTACAATTCATTTTCAAAGTAAAGAACCCCCAGGTTAATCATAGCTTTTGTATAAGCCGGATCCAGCTCTATTGCTTTGGCATATGCCCTGGCGGCGTCATTATCCCTGGCTAATTTCTGCGCCGTCAGACCGAGGTTATAATAGGCTTTTGGAAATGTTTTAAGGAGTGAGGCTGCTTTTGAGAAACTTATGTATGCCTCTTCATACCTGCGCTGTAAGTATTGAATTATTCCAAGTTTGTAATAAGCCATACCGTTATTTGGGTCAAGTTCAAGGGTCTTTTTATATTCAGCAACAGCACTTGCATAAAGTTGTTGCGAATCATAGATCTGTGCCAGAGTAAAGTGGGGAAGAGGCATTGTGGAATCGAGATTTATGGCTTTTTTACTTGCTTCGATTGCATTTCTGATGTTTTCCTGGGAATTTTCATTCTGTGCGTAGTAGCTGGCACCCAGGTATGCAAGTGCCTTGGCATGATTTGGTTTAAATTCTAGAGATTTCTGGAGGTTTTTTATTGCCTCATCATATTTTTTCCTTTCAAAGTTTTCCTTTCCAATTCTGAAATATTCCTCAGCTTTTTGCTCCCTGAGTTTTCTCTCCTTTTCCAGATCGATTTGTTTTTCCTCTGGTTTTTGTGTGGTCTTTTCAGGAGGAGGTGGGGGCGGTGTCGCTTCTTTTAGCTTTTTTACAACCTTGGTTAGTTTTTGTTCTTCTTTTTTCTGTTTTTTAAGCTCCTCCTCTTTTTTCTTTTTGAGTGCTTCATCAAGGAGTTTTAGTGCTTCACTATTTTCAGGATCTCTTATTAAAATCTGTTCAAGCTGACCTCTTGCCAGATCATACTCTTTTCTTTCCATATAGTATTTTGCAAGTTTCAGCATATTGTTGATTTCTTTTTGAAGGGTTAGCTTTTCAGTTTCAGGTTTTGCTTCGGGTTGCTCTACCTGTTTTTCTGGTGAGGGTGGTATTTTTTCTGTTATTTTCTCAGATACTTTCCGCTTTCCTGTATATTTTGTCAGATATATTCCTCCTCCCAAGAGCAGGATAAGTATTACTATAATTATTGGAATAAGTTTTTTGAAATTCATTTTGAGTTACCTCTGGTGCGCTATTTTTTGGAAAATTCACCATTCATTCTATTTATCCAGTTCTTCGATCGAAAGATCATCCTGTGGTTTTGCACTACTTTCAAGCACGTTTTCCGTTTCATTTATAATCTCTTCAAGATCTCCTAATACTTCGCTAAGCAGATCAATATCCAGACCTGTTTTTTCATCCAGTTTGAGTTTTTCCTGCGGTGGTGGTTCTGTTTGTTTCGGTTTCGATAATTCTTCTTTTAGGTATGCTATTGCTTTTTCTATATTTTTATACTGAGGTGTTTCAGGATATTTCTGTAGATATGTCTCCCACTGTGTTATAGTTTTCTGATAATCACCACTTTTGTAGTAGGCGTTACCAGCATTGAGGTATGCACCGTATAGTTCGGGGTTATAGACCTGTGCTTTGATATACATTTCGATGGCAAAGTTGTAATTTCCTTTCAGGAAGTAGCAGTTTCCAAGGTTATAGAAAAATGGTGCTTTTTCGTCAGTATAGTTTAATCCTTTGGTAAAATTAAGTATGGCCTGATCAAGGTCGCCTGTTTCGTAATAACAGTTTCCGAGGTAAAAGTATACAAGTGAGTTTTCTGGCTCGAGTTTTTTTGCCTCTTCGAGGTGAGCTATCGCAAGTTCGTAATTCTGTTTCTGGTAGTACTCTATTCCTTTTTTGAATAGCTCATTTTCGGCACCGTAACTGCCGACAAATAGAGTAATAATGGAGATTATTATTAAAAATTGAAGCTTTTTCTTCATCACTTTTAAATTAATAATCATTATTTCTTTTGACTATTATATCTATAATAAAGTATCGTATTAGTGCAGATAATGTTAAGTGTTTTAAAAAAAGAGGCAATAAATGGGTAGTCTTATTGTATTTTTAGCAGTTTTTGGCGGTGCAGGATTTGTTGTTTTTATCTCGTTGTTACTCAAAACCATGGTTACTCCGAAAAAATTTTCTGTAATAGAGGAAGAACTAAAAAAAGGCAATACGAAACCTGCTCTAAGACATGCAAAAGCCCTCCTTGCCAGAAACGAAAAAAATCCTGATGCCCACTGGTATCTTGGAGAATGTTATCTTGCAGAAGGAAGACCAGATCTTGCAGTTGCAGAGTACAGATATATTGTTAATACCGGTAAGTTTACACCAATAGCTACTGAAGTTAAAGTAAGGGAGAGGCTTGCAGATGCTTACTATAAGTTGGGGCAGCTTGATGAGAGTCAGAAGGAATGGATTTTACTTACGAAGATCGATCCTCAGAACTTTCATTATCATTATCAGGTAGCAAAATTATTTGAAGAGAGAAATTATACCGATTCGGCATTGAGAAACTATAAAAAAGTTATTACCATAAACCCCCAGCATGCTGACTCTTATTTCAGAATTGGTGTTATACTGTACAAAAAGAGGGTTTTCCCCGAGGCAAAAAAGGCTTTTATTACAGCTCTTAAGTATGATCAGCAGAATTACAAATCCTACTATTATCTTGGCCTGATATCAAAGGCTCTCGGCGATACGGCTTCTGCTTTAACACAATTTGAGAAAGCAATGAAAGATCCAGAGGTCAAGCAGAGGTGTTTGTTTGAGAGGGGTTCGATATTCGCCATAAAAGGAAATATAGAAAAAGCGATTCAGGAGCTCGAAAGGGCTGAGAAGCTGGGAGAAGAGGATTTGCCCGTCATCCAGGCAATAAGATACCTGCTGGCTAAATGTTATGAAACAAATAGAAATCTTGAAAGGGCTGTTGCTCTATGGGAGAAGATCTACAAAAAAAATCCTAAATATAAAGATGTGGCTGAAAAACTTGCAATGTACAGTGAGTTGAGAACTGACGATAGGCTCAAAGATTTTATCACAGCAAATAATGCGAAGTTTCAGAAATATTGTGAAGAGCTTGTTAAGTTTATGGGGCTGGAGGTTCAGGATGTATTTTTAAGAAACTCGGATCTTGTTGAAATAAATGCACTCGAAACCCAGAGTAAGTGGAGAAACGCTAAAAAAGCTCCGACAATTGTAAAAATATTCAGAAGCCCGGACCCTATTGGTTACGATGTGATAAGAAGTCTGTATGATCAGATGAGACGGGATAATGCTATGAGAGGTATATGTGTGACAGCTTCACGCTTTACAAAAAGTGCCGTTGAGTTTGCCCAGATAAGGCCAATTGATCTGATTGACAAGGAAGAATTGACGAAACTTCTCCATAATATCCCAGCCTGAAAGGTATTCACTTTCAAAAGCGATTAAATGAAAAATGATATAAAAGAAAACCAGAGAACTGCTATTTTTAATTTGATCGATCGTTTATCCTCGCCTTCATATATAGCTGAATCGTTGAAATCCTGCGGATTCTCATTTAAAAAAAGGTTTGGCCAGCATTTTTTGATAAATAGAAATCTTCTCGAAAGGCTGGTTGAGTGGTCAGAATTGGGTGAAAATGATGTAGTTATTGAGGTAGGGCCAGGTATTGGAGTTCTTACAGTATATCTTTCACTTTATTCGAAACAGGTAATATCAATTGAGATTGATGGAGGGTTTTACAGGTATCTTTCAAATCTGCTATCTGAATATGGAATAAAAAATGTTGAACTTCTCAATGCGGATTTTATGGAGATTTGCAGGGGCAAAGTTGGAGGATTGGACTTGATTCAAGGTGCAAATAAGATGGTTTCAAATTTCCCGTACAGTATTTCAAATCGGGCTATTCTCGAGACCATTCTATATCTGGATAATGTTCAGTTAATTGTGGGGATGGTACAGCATGAATCAGCTGAAAGGATTTCTGCAAGACCAGGAACGAAAGATTATTCTGTTCTTTCTGTTATTGTTCAGATTGCATCTGAGATTGAGGTATTAAAAAAGTCAATTTCACCTGGTAATTTTTTTCCCCAGCCGGCTGTGAGGAGCGCAGTTATAAGATTGGTTAAAAAAAAGAAGATTGATCGGAGTACACTGATCGGATTTGCGGATTTTGTTAAAACGGCATTTTCCCAGCGGAGAAAGGGGATTATTAAAAACATTCTTGCAGGATTTTATGTGGATGAGGATAAATTGAAAAAAGCTATTGTTAAAGTTTCAGGCAGGATTAATACAAGAGCAGAGGAATTGCCTCCACAAGTACTGTTTACCCTTTATAGTGAATTAAGAGGAATTCTTGACAAGAGAAATTGATTGTTTCACATTTTGAGAAAAACTTCCTGTCGCATCTTTACCAGGATTTTATCTTAGTTTCCCAGCATTTTTTTGACCTTTACCAACTCTTCTTCCATATCATTTAGAATTTCATCTATTATTTCTTTAACAGATTTGATTTCTTTAACAAGACCAACACTCTGGCCTGCCATAAGTGATCCAAACTCCACATCCCCTTCCTGAACAGCCCTTAGAAGTGAACCAACCCAGTATTTCTCTACCTCATACTGGGCCTGGGTTCTATCTATCTTACCTTCCTCAAGTTTTTTAAGCAGCTCTAATTGGAGTTTTGCAAAGTTCTTCATCCCTTTATTTTTTAGAGCTCTTACCGGAATAACGGGTAAAGCTGAATCGAATTGCGGGGTAGCCATGGCATCTCTGGCCTGCGCGCGGATGAATGCTTCTTTAAATTTTTGATGTGCAGTACATTCCTTTGAAAGGACAAATCTTGTTCCCATTTGGACACCTGCTGCCCCCATCAGCAGAAGATGCAGAACCATTTTCCCCGAGGCGATACCGCCTGCAATAAATATTGGGATTTCTCTCATTTCAAATAGAAATTGCTGGATGAGAACTACTGTGGAAACCGGTCCGATGTGTCCTCCTGCTTCTGAACCTTCCAGAATGATTCCATCTGCACCGAAGCTGACCATCCTGTCTGCAATCTGCTGGGTTGGGGCAAAACAGAGTACCTTTGCTCCGCTATCCTTGGCTTTTTTTACCTCTGAAGCTTTGGGATAACTACCCGCAAAAATGATATGACTTACTTTTTTCCTGCATACAATCTCCAAGTGATTCTGAAAGTTTGGAGCTATTGTTATGAGGTTTACACCAAATATCTTATCGGTTTTTTTTAGTTCATCGATATTGGATTCCAATTGCTCTGGCGGCATATTTCCACTGGCGAGTACTCCAAAGGCTCCTGCTCTGTTTACGGCCCTCACTAGATGCACATCACTTACCCAGGTCATTGCCCCACACATGATTGGGACCCTGGTGGATAAAAATTTATTACCCTTGGCCATTAATTTTTCTATTTCTCTCAATTTATTGCTCCTTTTCTGTGCTTTTATCCGTGTGATAACAAGGTTGTTCTATCTTATGATCTCAGCATCTTGGGTAAGATTTGAGATAACAAGTGTTGCAGAACTGAAGTCCTGAAGTTTGGTAAACCTATTCGGAACTGCTATGCATCTTATACCTGCTTTTGTAGCAGATTTTACTCCGGCCTCGCTGTCTTCGAATGCAATAATAAACTCAGGTGCTGTTCTACTTTTCTCTATGAGTTTAAGATAAATTTCTGGATCAGGTTTGCTTTTTTTTACGTCCGCCCCTGTGATGAGGATATCAAAAAGACCGGTGATATTCAGACCTTTTTCTCCAGCTATTGCTTCAAGTTCTTCGGGTTCAGCTGATGTTACTATTGCTTTTCTGAAAAAAACTTTACTATTAATATAATCGATGAACTCTAAAACTCCCTCCCTTACAATTGTACTGAGTTTTTCTTTGATGAGTTCTATATAATACCTGTTCTTTAAACTTACAAGTTCTTTTACAGGTTTAATTTCTGGATGATTATCAATGTTAAAATCTTTTATTATTTTTTCGAAGAATTTATGGGCATTTTTTCCAACACAATTAGTGATCCAGTACTCATTGTTGATGGTAACCCCATAGGGAGAGAATACTTTATTTGTAGCCATTACCTGTACAGGTTCGTCGTCTACTATCAAACCATTCAGGTCAAGGGACACTAGTTTTGATGTATTCAGCAAACTCTGTATTTCTTTGTTTTTAAAATAAGGTGTTGGAGAAAACATTTTATTTTCTGGGTTTTATTTCCCGAGTAATATTTTTACCAGTTTTGCTATGTTGCCTGGTGCATGAGCTCCAACTTTTTCGATTGTTTTTGATGCTATAAAGGATGCAATTTCACCACACTTTCTCAGAGAGTATCCTTTAAGAATTCCGTAAAGAAATCCTGCGGCGTAGTTATCACCGGCTCCTGTAGTATCAACCACATCTGTTTTAAAGCTCTGAACTTCAATAATCTCTCCTTCATTAAAAATAAAACTGTTCTTTTCGCCGTTCTTTATAACCCCCAGCTTACATATTTTGGAAAGCTCCTTTACTGCCATATTCAGCTCTTTTTCCATTAACATTTTTGCTTCAGCAGCATTTGCAAAAAGAATATCAACGTGGTTTTCGATAAGGTTTAGAAAATCCTCCCGGTATCTTTCTACAGCAAGAGGGTCCGCCACATCAAAAACAACCTGTGTACCTGCCTTTTTTGCTCGTTTTATGCCTTCCATTGTGGCAGATTTCTGATTTTCGGTGTCCCACATGTACCCCGTAAAATAAAAAATCTTCGCTTCTTCTATGGAATCAGGAGGTAAATCCTCCGGACCAAACTCCTTGCAGGCCCCTAGATAGGTGTTCATCGTTCGTTCTTTGTCCGGTGTTATCAGA
The DNA here is from genome assembly GCA_964518675.1 of uncultured Spirochaetota bacterium. GTDB lineage: Bacteria > Spirochaetota > B62-G9 > B62-G9 > CAZFGQ01 > CAZFGQ01. The sequence continues at coordinate 7,808 of CAZFGQ010000003.1, read as the reverse complement.
ATTATACTGGTACCTGTTTCACTGGTGCCTCTTTTCAGATAACTTTTTACATTTTTGGAGCCAATTATACTTAGATACTTATCTCCAAGTTCGTCTTTTCCTATTTTTCCGGCAATGCCCGTATTGATGCCCAGTAATGATAGGGTAGCCATTGTATTTGGTGCTGAACCTCCTGCTTCTACCTCAAGTTTTTGTTTACCTAATCTATTAAGTAATTCGTTTTTATCCTTTTCAGTTATAAGGTGCATTGCTCCTTTTGTGAGACCCAGCTCTTCGATAAAACCGCCCTCCACATGAACGAGAATGTCAATGATAGGGTTTCCCAATCCAAATACATCGACCTTCATTGTTTCTTACCTCTTAGTTTTTCTTGTTTAGCCCTGCCCATTTCGAGCCCCTTCCTGAAACGGGCAAATCCAGGCTTTATTTTATTGTATATTAATTCCAATCTTTGAGGAAAGTGAACAAAGGCACTTTTCATGCTGTTTATTGTGATTTTCTCGATATCTTCAAGATCGAGTCCATAGTGTTTTGATGCAAGATAGAACTCCTTACTGAGGGTTGTATCTGACATGAGTCGATTATCAGTATTTAATGTGACTCTGAACCCATGCCTGTAAAAGATGGGGAAGGGATGGTACCTCAGGTCGGGCACTGAACCTGTATGAAGATTGCTTGACAGACACATCTCAAGTGGGATCCTTCTATCCCTGACGTACTGGGCAAGATATCCCATCTCAATGATCTCATCTCCTTCAGTTATTATGTCATCCTTGAGATGGATTCCGTGTCCGATTCTGTGAGTCCCACAGTACTGTAGCGCCTGCCATATGGATTCTTTTCCAAATGCCTCTCCTGCATGAATGGTTATGTAGAAATTGTGTCTCTGAATATAATAAAAGGCATTTAGATGTTCTTTTGGAGGATACCCTATCTCATCCCCGGCCAGGTCAAACCCAACCACTCCCTGCTCTCTGTACCGGACTGCTAACTCGGCCATCTCGAGGGATTTTGATGGGTCCATGTTTCTCATTGCACATATTATCAACCCAAATTGAACCCCGAACTTTCTGCTTCCATCCTTCAAACCCCTCAGTACACCTTCTACAATCTGGTCGTATCCAAGCCCTCTTTTTGTATGAAAAAGTGGGGAGAATCTTGTCTCAATATATATGACTCCATCATTTTTCATATCCTCCATCATTTCATAAGCCACTCTGTACAGAGCTTCTTCAGTTTGCAGGACTGCCGTTGTTATTTCAAATCCCCTGAGGTATTCTCTTAGATTTCCTCTGTTGGCTCCTCTGAAAAACCATTTTCTGAGTTCTCCTGGATCATTTGTTGGGAGGTCTATTTTTTCGTTTTTTGCCAGATCCACTATTGTTTCTGTTCTCAGGCCTCCATCTAAATGGTCGTGTAAGAGTACCTTGGGAAGCTTTCGGATTTCTTCTATATCTATTGCTGGTTTTTTAATCAATATTTACACCTCCCGTTCTCGATGAGAAAGATAGCCAGAGTAATTCTTTAGAATGATTATCTTCATTTAGTATTACAAATATTTGTAATGTACATTTTTTTATATTATTTTAGATAAAATAGCGAACGTCGAGTTTCCTGAAATATAGAAATCTTAATGCATAATAAAATTAGAAGTATTGCAGTGCCGGAGAACTTCAAACAATCTAAATAAATATTTGTCGATTTCTTTACTTTGTATTAATAATTTGCTTTTTAAAATGAAAACTCGAAGTTCGCCCTAGTAATTCAATTTTCCAGTATAAGGCTTTAGGAAAAGTAGAAAATTAGAGGCAAAATGTAAACAATTTTAATTTAATGCTACTGAGTAGATGCATGTATATATCATAAAGGGTGGAAGAGGTGACGGTAAGCTGGAGTGATGATGAAGAGTTAATGGCAAGGGTTTCGTGGTACTACTATGAAGAAGGGATGACCCAGGCCGAGATAGGAGAAAAACTTGGTTTTTCGCGTTCAAAGGTTGTCAGGCTACTTGCCAGGGCTCGTGATGAAGGTATAGTAAAGGTCTCCATAACCAGGAGCGCCTGTATAGAAAAGGAGAAAAGGCTCAAGGATATATTTGATCTCCGGGAAGCTATAGTTGTTCCTTCGGCAGATGATCTTGAAGCTACGAAACATGCGGTAGGTAAGGCGGCTGTTCAGTATCTGGAGAAAATCTTGAGAAATGGAGATGTAATAGGCGTTAGCTGGGGAACAACAGTTTATGAGGTAGGAAAACAGATCCATTTCAATAAATTCAAGGATCTGACTGTTATCCAGCTTATAGGTGGAATGAACGCCGGTCAGGAGTTGAACCCCCAGGAGATAGTCAAACTGATAGCATCGAAACTGGGTGCAAGGGGCCTATGGCTGAATACCCCTGCTGTGGTAGAATCTCCTGAGATAAAAAAAGCACTGTTAACCGAGAGCAGTATAAGGCAGGTTATTGAAACCGCTAAAAACTGCCGTATAGCTCTTCTCGGGGTAGGTGATCTAGGGCCTTCCTCCTCTCTTTTAATTGGTGGTTCACTCTCTGACAGGGATATGAAAATGCTCAAAGCTCTAGGTGCTGTTGGAGATGTTATGGGTTGCCATTTTGATATAGAGGGGAAACCTGTAAAATCAGAGTTGAGTGAAAGAATCATTTCTTTTGCTCTGGAAAATCTCAGGTATATAAGCATCAGAATTGGTGTAGCATGTGGAGATAATAAGGTTGAACCTCTGGTAGGAGCACTGAGAGGAAAACATATTAATGTTACTATAACCGATGAAAATACTGCAGAAAAAGTTTTAAATTATCATTGAATTTATATATTAATTCAGCTTTAACCGTTGTGGTTTGCAGTTGTAGGGTTTGTGATGAACGGGAGATAATTTTGTACTTGTATTTTTCAAAATATTGATTATTATAGTACATTGATATTTGTAAAAAATATTTTTAGGATGTTATAACCTTCACACTTTAATAAAAGATTTTTTATTAATTTGAAATTTGCTCTGAGAGGAGGAAAGGTTGCTTGGATCTTTAAGAAGACCGAGACAACCGGGATGGAGCAAACAACCTGCCTTTAAGAGTAATTTATTTTTCTTTCCAGGTTGTATCTTCCCGATTTGTCTCGCTTGACTGTTGGATAAAACAGCTCAGTGGTAAAAAAATTTTTAAGTAAACATAGTTATAAAAGTAAAGAGTAGTAACGTCTGATTTTAAGTTTCTGCATGCTGGTATATCCATTATACCCTTAAAGGATCTGAAGATATGAAACCGGTGGGTTTTAAGAAAAGTAAAGGGTTGATAAAGGTGGATGGCGTATATTTTCGTTATGATAATTTGAATGATAATAAATGGGTTCTAAAGGATATAAATCTACAGGCCTGGGAGGGTGAGTTTATTGCTATTGTTGGAGCAAATGGATCTGGTAAATCGACCCTTCTAAAAATTTTAAATGGTCTACTTCTTCCAGATAGAGGAAGTGTTCTTGTCGATGGGCTTGCTACATCTGATCCTGATAAGCTGATTAGGATAAGGCAATGGGTTCAGATGGTATTTCAGGTTCCAGAAGCTCAGATAGTTGGAACAACCGTTGAAGAGGACCTTGCCTTCGGACCAGAGAATCTGGGTCTTCCATACGATGAGATAGAGAAAAGAATTGAGGAAGCTTCAAAAAAAGTTGGTATCTGGGATTTAAAGGAGAGAGATTCTCATACTCTCTCAGGTGGGCAGAAACAGATGCTGGCGATTGGATCTGCTGTTACAATGAAACCGCGATGGCTCCTGCTGGATGAACCCACTTCCATGCTTGATCCCGAATCAAAAAAGATGGTATTTGAACTTGTGCTTGAATTGTGGCATGCAGGTATGGGGATTATTCTGGCTACACATTCAATGGAAGAGGCTTTAATTGCTGATAGAATTGTAGTGCTTAAGGACGGAGTGATTCTGGTTAACGATGTACCTCAGATTGTTTTTTCAGGTAACGAGATATACCTATCAAATCTTGAATTGCCTGAGGTGCTGGTTCTTGCCAGGGAGCTCAAAAAATACTGGAAAGGTTTAAAAGATTTTTACAGGAGCAAAACTGAACTTATCGAGGACGTGCTCAAGCAGATACATGGAAATAGTTCATGAATCATATTGATGGAGAAATGGCAGAGTCTAAAGTAAGCATTACTCCAGAACGAATAACACTGGAAAACGTCGATGAATGCTATTACTTGAGAAAAGCTCAGATAGATGTAATGATGAGAGGTTATAAGTGTATTAGGTAAAAAGGATGAAATATAGAGTGTTAGGGGAATGTTATGAAGGTAGTGGAGATAGATAAATTGAACTTTTTCTACAATTACGGTACGAAAAATCAACTTCACGTACTGAAGGATGTTGATTTTTATCTCGAGGCAGGAGAATCTGTGGGAATAATTGGGAAAACTGGCTCAGGGAAATCAACTTTTCTGTATCATCTGAATGGGTTGCTTAGCCCGTCTTCGGGTTCTGTTAGGGTCTTCGGAGTTGATATTAATTCCGGAGATGTAAACCTCCATAAAATCAGAAAACGCATTGGCATTGTTTTTCAGAACCCGGAGGATCAGCTTTTTGAGAGGTACCTTGGGGATGATATTGCCTTTGGCCCGTTGAAATATGGGAAAACAATTGAGGAGGCAAGAGAAATTGTTTTCAGAGTGATGAATATGGTGGGGCTTGACAGGAGCTTAAAGGATAGGTTTATCACAAAACTCAGTTTCGGACAGAAGAGGCTGGGTGCCATAGCAGGGGTTCTGGCACTTGAGCCTGAAGTGCTTGTTCTTGATGAACCCACATCCGGGCTCGATCCTCTTACGAGAAGAAGAGTCCTTGAGATGCTTAGAAGGCTCAGAGCCGGGGGAATATCAATAATTCTGGTTTCTCACCGTATCGAGGATGTGGTGGATGTTTGCCAGAGAGTTTATATCCTTGATGAGGGCAGGGTAGTCTATACAGGCCGGGTTGAGGATCTGTGCAATAATCCTGATACATTGGCTAAACATGGTTTTGAGCCTCCGGTAGTCTCCGAGCTTGCCTTTTCCATGCGGAAAGCTGGGTTGCCGTTGGGGGATGGTATTATTAATGTTGGGCAGTTATTAGATGCACTAGATGAGATTTTAAGGTGAGGTTATAAGAGGTTCCAAAATGAAGAGAAAACCTTCTGGTGGTTTGATTCCCGGATTTGGGATTGAATATATAAAGAAAAGAAGCTATTTGCACAGATGTTCACCTGAGATAAAAATTATTGCTTTTCTTCTTTTTTTTGCAGGGATTCTTATCTCAAAGGGTATACCTTCAACTGTGATTTTATTTTTTGCAGATATAATTCTCATTTGGATTTCAAGAACAAGAGCTGTAAATATACTGAAAGGAATATTTAAAATCTCTCCATTTATAATTGTGATCCTGCTGATACAGGTTTTTGCTATTCCATCTCTCAGATCGGGAGCGATAATAATCTGGAGCTGGCGCTTTGTGGTTCTTACCGACAGGGGACTAATAAGCGGATACCTTCTTCTGGTGAGGTTTATTTTCCTCGTATATCTTGTGAGTATTTATTTCCTTACAACGACTTCTGGGCAGAGCCTGAAGGGACTTTATACAGTTTTGAAACCCCTTAAAAAACTTAAAGCTCCTGTTGATGATCTAATTATGGTTTTTACTATTGCACTGAGGTTTATCCCGGTACTTATCTATGATACACAGAAGCTGATGAGGGCTCAGATCTCCAGGGGTGCAGAAATTGATTCCAGGGTTAAAAATCCCCTGAAGAAAGCAAAGAATTTGCTCCCTCTTTTTGTACCGGTTTTTGTAAAAACAATTAGGGATAGCTACACACTTGCAATTGCGATGGAGGCAAGATGTTATGGTATGGGTCCCAGGAGTTTTTATTACAGACCAGAAAGAAATTCGGGTGATTATATTTTTTTATTTTTTGCACTGGTTGTAATGGTCGCAGTAGCAGGGATCGTGGCTTCCGGGATCGACGCAGGATGCTGGGGGTTAGTTTTCAAGGGTTGATTTAACTTTATGCTTTGATATTAGAACGAATGTCGAGTTTTCTGAAAAATAGAAATCTTAATGCAAAATAGTACCAAAAATGTAGCAGTGCCGGCGAACTTCGAACAATTTATACAAATATCTGTTGATTTTTTTTATTTTGCAGCAATAATTTGCGTCTAATAATGAAAACTCGAAGTTCGCCCTATTAATAAATATCAAAAATTATCAAGGAGGAACCGGATGAATCCAAAAACGAGGAAAATTGTTATTGCGGGAAGTATGGGGGCAATTTCTGTTATTCTCGGTGCAACGAGACTGGGTTTTATCCCATGGTTTGCCGGAGTTTCCCTCACGATAATGCACGTACCCGTAATTATAGGTGCCGTTCTTGAAGGGCCCGTGGTTGGTTTAGTAACAGGATTCATATTTGGTCTGTTCAGCCTTATTCAGGCTGCTATTGCTCCAACCGGGCCTGCTGATGTCTGGTTTGTTAATCCACTTGTTTCAATTTTTCCCAGACTATGGATTGGTGTAATTGCATGGCTGGTGTACAGGCCTTTAAGCAATTTGAGCAGGCATTTTGCAGCAGCAGCTGCGGGTATAAGCGGTTCTCTAACGAATACTATTCTTGTCCTTTCTATCCTTGGCCTTTTGAAAAAACTTCCCTGGAATACAATTCTTATTATTGCCGGTGTTAATGGACTCCCCGAGAGTGGTGTTGCTGCTGTTATTGTTACAGCGGTAGTTTCTGTTTTCTTTGGGATTGAGAGGAAAAAGGGAGGTCCAAAAATATAGAGTTAGGGAGGTGTGTCGTATGCTGTGCTGTATTGATATAGGAAATACAAATATTGTGATAGGGTTATGGGAAAAAGGAGAATGGCGGGCAAAGTTCAGACTCAGAACAGTTTCAGAGAAGATGCCGGATGAATATGCAATGTTAATAAAATCCATTATGGCTGATAGGGGATTCGCATTTGAAGATATTTCGGATGTTATAATTGCCTGTGTCGTTCCCAGACTCAAAACGGTTTTTACCAAACTTTTTTATGAGTATGGTGGGATTAACCCGCTATTTGTCGAACCAGGGGTTAAAACCGGTTTGCATATCAGAACTGAAAATCCATCGGAGCTCGGTGCAGATATTGTTGCTGATGCAGTGGCTGCATATACAAGACTTGGTGGTCCGTGTGTGGTTGTCGATTTTGGCACAGCCACAACTTTCAGTGCAGTTTCTGAAGATGGCGAGTTTCTTGGTGTGGCTATAGCACCTGGACTAGAGGTTTCTGCAGAGGCTCTTGCGCATTCTGCTGCTCAGCTTCCCCACATAACGCTTCAGCCCCCAGGCTCTGTTATAGGAAAGAATACAATCCATTCAATGCAGGCAGGTCTGCTCTATGGTTATATAGGTCTTGTTGAATACCTGGTCAGGAAAATGATAGATGAGATAGGTGGGGATGTAAAGGTCATAGCAACAGGTGGACTATGTGGACTTATTGTACCTCTAACAGAGCTAATTACAGAAATGGACCCTGAACTGACGCTTGATGGATTACGTATAATTGGAAAGAAGAACTTTAAAAGGTATGAGGAGTATTAGTTTTATATAGTATCAAATGTTGACCTGAGGTTTATTTTTATGTATATTTATTAGTCCAAAGGGCGATTAGCTCAGCTGGGAGAGCGCCTGCCTTACAAGCAGGAGGTCAGTGGTTCAAATCCACTATCGCCCAAAACCTGTTTTTCCAATCCCCTATATTCCAAGATTTATCAA
>CAZFGQ010000002.1:98946-109030 GCA_964518675.1 uncultured Spirochaetota bacterium | reverse complement strand
TTTTTTATCTAAAAGTGCGAAAAATATTATACGTTATCTGGTTCTAAGTTATAGCTCAAATATTTCATCATTTTTCACATTTAAGTTTTAAGGTTTTATATTAAAAATGTGGGAGAACACTTTTTGTGATGAGGATTAAAGGTGTGAAAAACTATTAAATAATTAAGGCAGGTTAAAACAGCTCAGATAATCAACTCTCTAACCTTTTTTAAAATACTTTCGTTAACTTCATTAACAGAATCTATCTCAATCTGTAACACTGAGTCCCAAAACTTCACCTTATCCATCCATTTACTCAAAACTTTTTTCACAGCCAATTGTCTTTTTTCTTGTTTATTCAATTTACCAATTTCCATTTAAGTTTTTCCCCGATTATATTAAAATTGAAACAATTACTGTTAAAAAGATTTTAATTGATTCATATTAATCATTTCAAAACCAACTACAAAACTATACAATTAAAAAATTAGTACTACTCAATATTATTATTTAAAAGTGAAACATTACCTATAATTATTTTTCTTCTTCTTTTTGCTATATAGTAAAATCCTTTCCCATGCTCTACTATTTGATATATCTTATTATAACGTAATTTTAAAATCTGATCATTAAGCATTAGATACCATTTTCCACCCTTTATATATTTATAATTTCTATTTCCTTTCCATTTACCTCCTAGGTTAATAGTATATGCTACATTGTTATTTCGTTGATTTATAGTTAAGTTATCTATAAAAATAAATGGTCCGATTTTCTTATCATTATGAATTAAAAACCAGTTGCCTTCTTCTGCCTGAAAAAGAATATTTGGGTAACCACCTTCATTTGTTATATATGAGAATTTATCTAAAGTTTGATTATAATCAACCATCCTTATTGCACTATTCTTAGCAATGATTGAATTATCTACAACTATACACCATAATCCTCCAGTAGGTGGAATAAATCGAATTCTTGATTTTTCTCCTCCTTGATTAGCAATGTATACTAAATGTTTACTGTCCGGAGTAAAAGACATATCATCATAAATGAATTCAAATTTTGGACCTTCAATACCATTTAATACAACCAAACTTTTATTCTTATTATATGCAAGATAGGCATATTTTTTACCATTAGGACTAAAGACAATATTGTTGATATAATCGTATTCAGGCCCTGAATTTCTGTTTATTACCATGTAATATTTTCCATTGCTTTTAATTAAAATGAAAGATAAATTTTCTGTGTCTTGAATAAAAGACATGTTCTTTATTTCTTTAACATGTTCATTACTATATTCCATTAATTTTTCATTATTTAGATATATGCATATTTTATTATTTTCCTTCTTTGCATAAGCAAATGAATTTAAATCTGAGCTTAGTGCATACGGATAGAAAATCTCTGACAAAATTTTAGTTTTACCGTTTTCATAAAAACATAAGTAATTCTTCGTTAATATTTTGTCATTATCCTCTTCTGGAGTTATTAGGATAAATGCTAATTTTTTACCATTATTGTTAAATTTTAAATCATTAATCTTTGGAAGTCTCTCATTCAATGGTGTAATAAAAAATTGATAAATACTGGTAATTACTTTACCGTTTATAACAAGGTATTGATTATAACCCTTATAACCCAAAAATGCATAATTAAAATTTTTTTTGCTAAAAATGATACTCTCTATGAAAGAAAATTTTGCTACCTTTATTCCATCTAGAACGAATATTTCTCTTTTATATCCGAGGAAAGGTTTCCTTATAACAAGCATAAAATGAACCTTTCCATTCTCATCAGTTATTAATTTTACGTATTTAACTTTACCAAAAAGCCATAATTTATAGCCTACTTTTTCTGTTACTGAGATTTCAGCCGAAGTTAAGTCTCCAATACTGAAGAATATAAAGATCGACAATAAAAATAAAATTGTTATTTTTACCTTCATTTTCGAGAATCTAAACAAGTTAATTAGTTTTTTCGGCTTAAATTTTTGTATGGTGTAATATAATCCAAAACACATCATCATCAAATAAAAAATTCTCTTATTCCTTATCCCTCTCATTATTTTTCTTTTCACTTTTCAATCAATTTAAGTTTTCCGCTCTTTTATTATACACATTTAATAAAATTGATATTAAACTTCACTGTTTCCAAAAATCCTATCCAAAATTGGAACGCTATCAGCTTCATCCTCCAGGTAGTGCTTAGCCAATGTCTCAACACTCCGATGCCGTGTTAACACTTGAATTTCTTTCAAACCCATGCCAGATTTGTAAAGGATTTTGGCAAATGTGCGCCGGAATGTGTGTGCCCGCAACCTTATCTGCCGTTTGAAAACGCCTTTCTCAAAAGCTTCATTTCCGATCTCTATCAGAATCGTGCGCAGATTTGGATATTTCAGCTTTCCGTGATCATCAATATTATAAAAAAAATAGTTCTGTTTTTTCGGTTCACGCCCAATTCTCAGCCGGAAATACTCTCTACATGCATCCAGCGCTGGTGCGTACAGCTGTTGTATTGATTCCTCTTTCCGGTCACCCTTACCCTTGAAATAAAACAACCATTTTCCGTGAGCAAACTCTATGTTTTTCCATCGCAGTTGCAAAAACTCACTCGCCCTCAATCCACTCGTGGCCAGCATAAAAACAATAGCATAATCCCGGAAATTATTTATTTTGCGTATTGGATCTTGGGTGCTCTCAGCTCGTTCTCTAAGCCACTGGATAAGATTCATCATCTCTTCAACATCCAGAAAATCCGATTTCCTTTTGCTGCTACCGTAGTCTCTCAATTTCTGGCTTAATCCATCGTTCATATTTTCAAAAGGATCAGTGAACAGCGGGTCCTGTTTAGCAATCTCTCTAAAAAGAGTTTTCAAACCTGCAATTTTCAACTGGATAGTCGCCCGGGTCAATCGCACACCGTACCGACATTCCTTGTCTTCAACCAAATTGTTCCCAAATCCCATTTTCAACTTTTTGCACTTTCCACAATGAGTGTCGAGTTCACCATTTTCCGATTCCTGCCGTCTGCCCCGACACACCCTCACCACACACAAATGATCAAAAAAGCTTTCAATATCGCCTGCTGTTATTCGCCACGGGTGTTTATGTCCTATGAAGCTGAAAAAATGTCGAATAGCACTACATATGTTCTTTGGCTCTTACCGGCACCCTTCACAAATGTGTTTATCAGATCCTCTACTGTGTTAATTCTCTCATACAGACCTTTAATTCTCAAAATTCGATGATTTAGCATACTCTGAAAATCATTACCATCTTTTTTCAACATTAAAGAACTATCAGATTTATTCATTTCGACCCCCCTCCTCTCTTTATTTTTATTATTTCCATCTTTATTCATTTCCTCCTCTGTTATATATTATATAAATCAAGCTCCGAATCTTTCGGTTTTTTTAATATATTGTCAATATTTTCAAGATATTATATTATTAACAAGAAAAAAACACTAAAATGGAAAGTTAACATGGCTTACCTTCCAAAAGTAGCCATACAGGGTGAAGAGGGATCGTTCAGCGAGGAGGCAGGAAGGAAATACTGGGGAAACACTGTTGTCTTTCTTCCAAAGAGGAGTTTTGAAGATGTGGTAAACTCGGTGGAGAAAAGAGAGGCTGAGTATGGGTTACTCCCCATAGAAAACACCTTAATAGGAAGCATCTCCACAACCTATGACCTGTTGCTTGAATCAAACCTGAAAATCACGGGAGAAGTTATAACCCAGGTATCCCATTACCTGTTGGCAATCAAAAAGGTTCCACTCAGCGAGATAAAGAGGGTGTATTCCCATCCAGCAGCTCTATCCCAGTGTTCAATATTCTTACAGAAGCTGAACTGCAAAATAATCCCCATATACGATACAGCTGGAAGTGCAATGAAAATATGCAGGGAAAAAGACCCCCACAGCGCAGCAATCGCAAGTAAACTGGCCGCAAAACTATATAATCTTGAAACAATCGCAGAGAAACTTGAAGATTATCCAAATAACCAGACGAGATTCATTATCATCTCAAAAGATAAAGAGGAAGAGTATCACAAGAACTCAAAGACCACCATCGTATTTACAACCCTCCACAGACCTGGGGCACTATACAGGGTATTGAAGATATTCAACGATTTTGGAATAAACCTCACAAAACTTGAATCCCGCCCCCACAGAACGGAGCCCTGGCGAAGTTACTTTTACCTTGATTTTGAGGGACACCAGAAAGACCCGCTGGTAAGTGAGGCTCTTGAAGAACTAAAAGAAGAAACCAATTTCCTTAAAATACTTGGGAGCTACCCGGCCTGGAGTGAATCCAGGTCAAAAGAACAGGCCAAACTCCAGATAGAATCCCAGAAAGACCTTTCGTCACTGCCTCTATACAGCAGAGAAAGAAAGGGTAAGCAAACAATTATCCATTTAAAAGACCCCTCAATAGGAGAAATTATAATCGGCGGCAGGGATTTTACAGTAATTGCTGGTCCCTGTTCAGTCGAGGGAAGGAAACAGCTTTTTAAAACCGCTAATGCCATCAAAGAAGCTGGAGTAAAAATACTGAGAGGTGGCGCTTTCAAGCCCAGGACATCCCCTTACAGCTTTCAGGGTCTGGGAGAAGAAGGTCTAAAACTACTTCAGGAAGCAAGGGAGGCATATGGTCTATTCATAATCTCAGAGGTGGTCTCACCGGCAGATGTTGAGCTAGTTGCAAGATACGTCGACATACTACAAATCGGTGCACGAAATATGCAAAATTTCACACTCCTCAAAGAGGTTGGCCAGATTAAAAAACCTGTCCTTCTCAAGAGAGGCCTATCTGCAACAATCGAAGAGTTTCTGCTCTCTGCCGAGTATATTCTTTCCCAGGGAAATGAAGACGTTATACTGTGCGAGCGTGGAATCAGGACTTTTGAAACAGTAACAAGAAACACACTGGATCTCAGTGCTATACCAATCCTTAAAGAACGAACACACCTTCCGGTGTTCGTAGACCCAAGCCATGGTACAGGTAACAAGAAGCTCGTTTTACCAATGAGTAAGGCATCAATGGTGGCAGGAGCGGATGGCGTTATGGTAGAGGTGCATTTCCAGCCTGAGTCAGCTCTAAGTGACGGAAATCAATCCCTCGACCTTGAGATGTTTAACAATTTCATGGATGAGCTCAAAAAACTTAAAGAAAAACTGGGATGAATAAACAAAATATAAAAAAGGCCACATATCAGGACATAGAGAGGATTTCCGACTTCCTCAAAATAATATTCCCGAAAGACGATAAAAAATACTACCTGAGCTTTATCAAACACGATCCCTTTCTTCTTCCTGAGAGAATTTTTTACATAGAAGAAGATGGAAAAATCGTTTCTGTTCTGTGGTCAATTCCAAGACTCATCACAATGAAAGAAGGCTTATTCATAGCTTCAGGAATTGCAAATGTTGGAACACATCCGGATTTCAGGGGAAAAGGCTACGCAGGTATGTTGATGGAATATGTCGTTTCCCGTGATATAAAAGACGGGTTTCATCTCGCAATGCTTGTTACAGAGATCCCGGAGTTTTATAAAAAATTCGGGTTCCGTGAAGTAGGAAAGTATTATTCGATTGTTGATTTTAGAGACACAAAAAACCGGGCTGAAAAACTACCCCAGGTTAACCCTCCCGAGCTTGTTGTAGAAAAAGAGCCGGGGATATCAGAAATAACCAGTGCCTCGTGTAACTTTTACCGCAGATATGATCTGGCCGTACCACTCAGGACACCAGGGATACTAAATGCCATACATATATGGAACAGTTACAGCTCACTCTTCACCAACCAGAACGAAAAAGCCCATTGGCTTAAAATCAAAAATGGTGTGGATGAAAATCTATTCCTCTACTGTATATCACGAGAGCGTTACCTTGATATCCTCGAGATTGTATGGACCGAAAAAACAAATGTTAACTCAATTATATCTGCTTTACAAAAGCTAGGTCTTTTAAAAAACAAACCGGTAAGGATTTTTGCACATCCCTCAGTTCTCAAGATTCTGGGGCTTGATCCCATAAAGGACAGGGAAACCATAATGATCCGATTGTACAATACTAAAAATCTCTTAGAAGAAACTTCAACTACAACTCCTGAGAGCGATCTTGCATCAAATATTGAAAAAAATATAAAATCATCTGGAAGCATATACGAGAAATTCTACCTTCCTGTTACCGATTATTTCTAAATAATGGGATTTTCTCCCCCGACATGAAACTCAGAAAAACTAATGTATTAACCTAACCCTGTTTAAAGTGACCAGGAGAATCTTTGATGAAAACATACATCCTGAAACCAATCTTTATCTTCATCCTCATGGGCGTCGTTTTATCCACAGGATTCTTTCTTACAGGTGCCAGGAACCAGGACATAAACTCAGAAATGAACGGGGATATATCTTCTGATACCCCAGGGGAGAAAAAGATGAAAACAAATCTGGTAAACTCGAAACCGCGACACTGGGGGGAGGATACTTCTGTGTATGGAGGCGGTATTTGAAAGCATAGAAGGTGTTATTAATGTAATCTCGGGCTATTCAGGCGGAAGTGTTAAGGACCCCACTTACGAAAAGGTTTGTACTGGTACCACAGGACGCACAGAGGTGGTTCAGATTACCATCAGAACTATTAGGGCGAACTTCGAGTTTTCATAATAAGATGCAAATTATCGTTACAAAAATAAAAAAATTAACAAATATTGGTATAAATTGTTCGAAGTTCGCCGGCACTGCTACACTTTTGGTAATATTTTGCATTAAGATTTCTATTTTTCAGGAAACTCGACATTCGTTCTATTATGCTAACAACCCAACAGCACCATACTGCATAATCGTAATAAAACCAAAGCTGGAAAAGATCAGTAAACTCAAGCTTGATCATACTGGAAACTGACTCAGAACATAGATTCACCATCGTTCAGGTAAATGGGTCCTTCAGGTTCGTTTAAGCCTCCCACAAAACATCCACTTCCAATTTTTGAATGGGGAGGGACAGGGGTGTTTTCTCCGATTACGGTAATCCCGTTTTTTATCACCTCGGGGTAATCTGCGTTTTTCATACTGGATTTTCTACCAACTGTAGAGTTTTTACCAATTTTTCGACCTTTTCCATCCAGTATAACTGTATTTTCAACCAGCACGTTCTCCTCAATCTCATTTCCAGACAAAATTACAGAGTTCATAACCCTGGCGTTTTTTGAAATCTTAACACTTCCGGAGATTGCGGAGTTAAGGATAAAACCATCGATATATGATCCAGGCCCGAGAAAACTATTTTTAACAAAGCCATTTCTTCCTATTTTAATATCATGATTCAGGGTTGGAATGTTGCGGTATATAACATCCACAAATGGGGAAAAATCAGGGTCGGTCAAAGGGTATAGGTTGGCACCATGATACTCACATATATTTCTGATCAGTAAACTCCATCCATTTATATCCACCAGTTTCGTAAATCTGTAAAACAGTATTTTGTCGAAAACTTCCATAACAAAGGTCGAAAATGACTTATCACTGCCCTCAGTCAGATCCCGAAGAAGTTCATTAAATGTATCTCCACGCATGGAATAAAGGTCAGAAGGTCTCATTCCCACCCTGTATTTTATTATCTCTGCATCTTCATGAAGTTGTTGTAAACCTAATGGAGAACTCAAACACAGAATATTTGATGATCTGGCAAGAACTATAACATCTTCAGAATTAAATATTCCAATTAGTTTTGAAAGATCGCCGGAGTCAGTCAACACAAATACATTTTCATTGCTTTTTAAAGTAAAGCTTTCATGCACTTCTCTAATCCTGTATTTCCCAAAAATAGGAAGATCTTCAATTTTGCGGTTCCTGAGAAACCCGGGGAAGCCTTCCTCAGTTGTTTCAGTGAAAAATAAAATAGACAAATTTTTCATAGTTATTTTTCTGTACCGGTATTAAACTATTTAGTTGAAATTAAATAGTGTTGGTATAAAATAGAAACATAGATCTCAAAAGTTAAAATTAGATAAAAGAACGAATGTCAAGTTTTCCGAAAAACAGAAATCTTATTGCAAAACGAAACCAAAAATGTTGCAGTGCCGGCGAACTTCGAACAACTTATATCAATAAGTTTGCATCTCATGATAAAAACTCGAAGTTCGCCCTAAAAAACTACATTTTCTAAAAAAGAGTTATTTATGAAATACAATAAGAAAAATGATAATGAAAAAGACATAAAAGAAATAGATACAAATAAGATAAACAAAAAAGAACGGGTATTTCAGCTTGACAATGAATGCTACATAATATATACAGGTTCAGGCCCCGATGATCTGAAACCCTTTTTAAGAATCGGCAACAAACCCCACCTCGATGAGGAGTTAATATCAAACATAGGCAACATCATTGTAACTGATCTCTACACGGGAAATCCTGTATACGAAAAGTATAACATCGATCTTGAAAAAATTCATCAAAACTGTTATGTGGGTGACGGTAAAGCAGTTGGTTATTTAATAGACTTCCTAAAGAGCCTAGGGATCAAAACAGATGGTCTTAAGAAAAAAGTAAGCATTAGAGACAGAGAACATATAGCCTATGTTTACTTCTATGAAGATGGTAACATCAGAATATATTACAACAAAAAGTTACTTTTCGATTTAAAAGAGAGAGAAACCAGAGATCTGCACTTCTTGCAGAAGGCAGCAGAACTTATCGAAATACTTCGTTCAAGCCCTTTCAGAGTAGAAAAGCAGGTTATAGATAAGCAGGGCTTTATATTAACAGACAACAACTTGTTTTTGTTCTCCCACTCCAGGCTTCTTTCATTGGGGATTAAAGAAGATTTCTTTGAAGAGCTCGTATTTGCCGGTGTGGATCCAGATCTCATATCCACAGTAGTAACAGAAAAAATAGATGATGGTTTATTTCAACTTCTGAAAAGAAAAAAAGCAACTTCAAAAGAAATCAATATAACAACAGCTCATCCAGAGATAACGAAATCAGCATGTAAGATGTTTACATTCCAGGGAGATAACCCTCTTAAATACAGAATCTATACCATTGAAGATGAAAAAAGTTTAAGATCAAACGGATTTACCATTAAAAAGAATCCAGATAGAAAAAAACACGATGGAGGAGAAACTCTCATCGGTATAGAAAACCTTCCTTTCACCTTTTCGATTGGTGAGAAACTCGAAAATAAAGAAACTGAAACAATCTTAATACATCCAGATCTCAATTCATTTGCCATCTCCATCTCAGGGGCAACTTATAGAGAAAATGCATTTAAAAATTGCTGCTATACGCTACATTCAGAACAACCAGGTCTGAAAGAGCTCATCGATAACTATCTCGTAGAACCAGCTAAAGATCTCGACACAATATCTGGAAAGTACATGTCTATGGTCAACAGACAGATTGACAACTTTTCAAAAGAAATGAAAATGGGCATTGCAGTACCACGGGCGGCAGCAAGGATAGCAAAACAGATAAGAAAAGTTAAAAAAACAGATACATATATAGAAAATCTTCCTATCCTGAATACAGGCAAGCTGATAAAAATCATACTTGAAAACGAAAACTTTAGAAACAGGCTGAGTCCAAAGGGAATAAAGCTCCTCAAGAAACTTCAGGCAAAAATCTCATCATACCAGAAAAGGCTCAGAGGGTTGCCCGAAATCCCACTCTATGGAAATATTTTCATCATTGGAAAAAAACCATTCACACTTTATAAGTATCCACCAATTACAGGATTTAAAGATGGATTGAATGCTTATCTACAGCTAAAAACAGAAATAAAAAATAAAAAACTGGATAACCAAAAAAAATACATTCAAGAATATGAGAAATTGAAAGATCTAATAAGTTCTCTCAAAAAACCTGTACAAATCGAAAGAGAAAGTATAGGCATAAAACCACCCGAAATTCAGCCTAAAATAGAACCCGAAATAGAACCTACTGAGAAGAAAGTACCAGAACTCCCCAGGATAGCTACTCAAGGTGAGGCTCTGCCAAAACTCAAGGGTTTGAGATTAAGGAGATTGAAGAGCGGGTTTAAAAAAATACCTAAAAAAATACCAATGAAGAAAGTTCCCTCAGAAGAAGAAGTAACC
>CAZFGQ010000002.1:0-98846 GCA_964518675.1 uncultured Spirochaetota bacterium | reverse complement strand
CCTCAGAAGGTTTTATTTTTCACAAAGCGGAAGAATCAAAAACCACATCTGAAAAAATTACAGAAATCGTAAAAAAAGAAATATCAGAAGAACAGGTAAGTAAAACCCAAACACCGGAAGAGCACTATATTGTAATTACGATAAAAGACATATTTCTCCTTACAAATAAAATCGCCAGGGACAATGGATACAGGGAACTAAACAGTCAGGACGACATAGGAAAAGATCCTAACTGGATATATCCAGGCAATATCTTTAAACTTCCAGATGGCAACAGGTACGAGGTTGTTAAGGGAGATACACTCTGGTATATATCATATAGATACATAAGAAAACAGGTGGACAGCGATTATATTAAAGCTATGGACATTCTAGCGACAGTAGATAAAAATAAAAACAATAGGAAATATCTCATAGAAATAATCACAAAACTCGAAAAAATCAGAGAGGAATCTTATAGCGAAAATTTCAAAAAATTTATTGATGAAAATATAAGAAAAATAAGTGAAATGATATAAAATATATACAAAAATCATGGTAATGTGGTATAATAACCTTTAGAGATATAAAAAATAAAAGAATATTTAATAATCAGGATAATATAGAAATATTAAATTATTTCAATAATCCCAAATTAAAAAAATCAATAAAAATATATTATTTTTGAGTGAAGTTTTATCTTTACATCCTGCACTAAATAATTTATGATTATAGGAGCAAAAAATCATTTCAAATATATTTGAAATTAACGGGAGGGGTTGAAATCCCTGACCGGAAAGGAGAGTAATATGCCAGGAGAACTTCCAAGAAGCCCAAATGTTTTTCATCCAACAAAACCCTCAGCAGTAGGTTCAAGAAACAGTTTAGCCCAGGAAGGAAGGAATCAGGAAGAAGAGTATAAAAGACTAATCGAAGAAGAAACAGAAAAGGTTCTGAAGGAACTCCAGATAAAACTTCCAAAGGAAGTGCTGGAAAGATTGGATATAATGGGTGGTATAAAGCAAAAGCTATACAACTACTTCAATCAAAATTACCAGAATATGTTCAACAGATACCTGACCACTGCTGAAGATGAGATGGTCAAGAAGATCCGAAACTTTATAGACAAAGAAGAGCTAAAAACACTTGCCCGATACACCCCGAAAGAAATTGCAGAAATGCTGGACCAGATTGGAGGAGCCGACAAGTTCAATACCGGTGAAATTGAGAAATCAATCGTAAATATGTACGGGCACCTTCAGGGACATATCCAGAGAGGAATGAACGAACTGGAGAATGACACAAATGCATTACTCCGGCAGAAAACGGATGTGGGTGCATTCATCAGAGGTGAGAATGCGTATTCAGTGGTAAAATGTAGCTTTAAAGATAACCAGTTTAAACCAAAAACAGTAACCGATGTAAAACTCTCTGTGAATATTCTTGATTCCGAGTTAATCAGCCCAATTTTCCATTACCAGGTTACTGTAGAGCACCTGATAAAAGACCAGATTTCTAAGACAATACTTGATCTTATCGACAGAGAGGTAGAAAGATTCAAAGCTCAGCTGCTCGAGGAGGGCAAGGAAGAGCTTTCAGATGGAGAAATCCTCTTCGAAAAAATCAAAAGGGTACCAAACTATACTGATGATGATAAAGATGATGAAAAATCGAAGCGGTACACATTTCTTGCCAAAAGCTTAATGGAAAAAATTGAAGGGTTAAGAGCAGAGATAGATCCTAAGGAGTTTGATCCACTTAATATCCGTGAAAATATCAAAAAAATAGTGGATATGGAAAACATAAGGAACAGAGGGTTCAATACAGCTGTTAACTCCCTTACATCGATACTTGACACCAGCAAAATGGGATATCAGCACATTGAAAACCTCAAGAATGCGAGAGAGTTAATAATAAGAGAGTATGAAGACACTGATCCTACCCAGCTCCCGGATGAAAGATACCAGATAAGATTGAAATACTACGACCAGGCTCAGCTCATTAAAGAGAGAGAAGCTTACGATAAACAGATGGAGGAATTCAAAAAAGAGATCGAACATGTTTATGATGTGGTTGAAATGGTATACCAGTCCAACAAAAAGTTCCTCAGGGTAAACGATTTTGATGATCTCGCAAAGAGGATGAAAAATAAAATAAAGAGAAAGATCAAAAAGGTAACGGGAGATCCTCTGTATGAAGACATGAAGAAAACCTGGAATGAAATAATGCACATCAAGGCAGAGGATACCGACGTAGAAAAACTCAACCAGACATACCTGTATGAAAAAACATTGCTCAAAAAAATGCTGAGGAAGGCCAGAGAAAAGGTTCAGAAAATCTACGGTTATCAGAATCCAAAATCCAGAGTAATTCTTGATGAAAGGATCAACTTCCTCGAAAGAGAGTTTGAGGAGTTTGATTACCTGATTAATCCATACCACATCCAGCCGGGCTTACTGCTTGATGTGGATATTACAAGCCTTAAGAGAAAGAAATTCACACTAAATGGAATGGCAAACGTACTTAACGAGTTTCTCCATGGAGTATCCAAAGGGTTCCAGGACGCTGCTTTTGCATCCTTCAGAAGAAGAAGGTCCACAATAAGAGAAGATATCGACCAGAGTTTCGCCCCTGTGGCCGAGCAAACACCCATTGAAGAATCTGTAACCTATTCCGAAAGCTTAATGAAAGAAGCAGGTGGTGGACCCCAGGTAAAAGGCAAAGCAGATGTAACTCCAAAGAAGAAAAAATCAGATATGGACGAGCTGAAAGAATTATAATTCCAAAAGAATGAAAAAGGGGTACAACAATGAACGGTTGTACCCCTTTTCTATATTGGCATATAAATTATTATTCATCAACGAGAATCAATAAATCAACAAATAAGGGCGAATAAATATATCTTTCCTCATAAAAAATAATTGTTATATTTATTTAGCATCGATCCTTACGTGCATAAATTTGAAAGAAAATCAAATGTTGTAAGAATTGAAAACAGATGATTATTAATTATAATCTCTTTGACTGGAAGGTAAAAAAATGGAAAATGAGTTAAATATTCTGGCACATAGAAGCGGATTCAATGTAGCATTAAGGCATTTTAAGCTTGTTAACAGATACGTTTCTGAAATCTCCGAAGGAGCAAATCTGGCAGATCTTATCAATCAGTCCCTCGAAGAGGGGGAATTACAGAGGTTTCAAATCAGGTCAATTCTCAATGCGCTTTTAATCGAAAAATTCAACTACCTCTCATGTTCTCATAATCTTGTAGAAAATATTGAAGACTCAGAAAACATCGCAGATACCGTAGGCAAGTGGAATAATATCCAGTTAGTGGTTGCATATCATAACCCACAAACCGGGCTGGCAGTGGTAAATCCAAAAAATAAAGCCCAGATAGACGCCATAATGCCAATGACTAGAGACGAATTAATAGTAATATACGCAGGTACAGCAAAAGAAGAGCTCGATCAAAAAACACTCCTCGCCGCAATGGAAGATTTTATTAAAGTGCTCTATGGTGAAAAAATAAAACCGAAGAAAGGCTATATCATAGAAGTAGAGGAAAAAAAGCCCACCCCACAGCAGGCCCAGGCAGCACCGGTCAGAAGAAGAGTAACACCAAGATATTCTGTCCAGGTAACAAATGAGTTATTCCATAATGGCAACGTTGAAGCATGGAAAAAAATAATAGAAAGCTACAAATATAAGTACCCTGACCTTGATGTTATGATCTGGTATGATAACGAAAGAATAAACGATATTAATGCACTTTTTAAGTGGGGAAAGGTCAAACATGGAGAATTAATATTTTTTAGCATTGCAGGTGAAAACATAAAAGATGTTTCCAAACTTCAAAGATACCTTTTTGAAGGTGCAAGTCCAAGGTTTGAGGTATTCCTGAGAGGAGGAATAGGGCAGGTTCTTGACCTATTTTAGAACATTAAAACTGGAGTATAATTAAAAAATTCAAAAATCTATACATTAAGTGAGAAATAAAATGAAAAGAGTTTTTCCATTTAGCAGTACAGAATATCTGGAAGATAAAGAAACCCTTGAACTTGTTGGGATAAGGGGCAAAAGAATAATGGAACTTGCAACACTTGGAGCCCCAATACTTCCAGGTTTTTTACTACCAAACGATACTGTAAAAGAACTTGTGGAATCAGAGGAAGAGGCCAAAAAATTTTTATTTGAGCCTGTAGCAAAAATTGAAAGGCTCATGACTAAAAAATTCAATGATGAAAAAACTCCCCTACTTATAAAGGTGGTCGAAAGTCCTCAGCTTAATATGATAAAAGCATTTTCAATTCACAATATAGGACTGTGCGATAAAACAGTTGGGGGCTTTGCAACATTTGTTGGAGAAAACTTTGCATATCATGAATATCGAAATGTTATTAGAAAACTCATAGAACTTGAACTCAAATCTCCTTTAGACGATAAGAGACGTGAAAAATTAGATGAGTACGCCAGTGCGCTGAAAAAAGCAAAAACTCCGAAAAAAGTAAAAGAAACTATAAACGAATACAGAAAACTCTTCCCTGAAAAAGTATATACAAACGCATATGACCAGTTAATCTACGTGATAAAACTATTCAATAATTTCTTTGTCAATAGTACAAGTAACCTCGATTCGGCTCTGCTTATTCAGGCAATGGTATTCGGAAATTATGGCGAAGAAAGCTACTTCGGAAGCTTTTACACCCGGGATATAGTAACTGGCGAGAAGGGTATAAGTGGCCAGTTTTTCATGAATGCCTTTGATGCTACAGAGGCTCCCGGTCAGGAGATAAGCGAAATCCAGTCTGAGTTTTACAACCAGTTGCAGAACCTTGCTGAAGAAATAGAAAAACACTTTAAAGAGATCAGGCAGGTTAGATTCACAGTTGAAAGTGGAAGATTATGGGTCATTGATCAGGTAGCCGTACCGACAAAATCCACACAGGCAGAGATAAAGACTTTACTTGACTTGAGGAAAATTGGAGTTGTAGGTGATAAATATGTAACCATGTCAATTAAACCTGGAAGGCTGGCCGAAATTCTTCACCCTGTATTGGATCTCAAACAGGCAGAAAAACTACCAAAGATAAAAGGTGGTATTTCGGGCGCCGTTGGAGCAGCGGTGGGAAGAGTTTTCTTTTCAACCGAAAAACTTCTCAAAACCTATAAGCGTGCCATACAAACAAACACGGATTCAAATCTCATTCTTCTGATGCCAGCGACTTTTGCAGAGGATGTAAAGGCAATCGAAGTTGCGAGGGGTGTTCTAACCTCCGAAGGTGGATATGCATCCCATGCGCCGGTAGTTGCCCGTTCTCTAGGCAAAGTTGCTCTGGTATACCCTGACATAAAATTCAACAAAGACCACGTCAAAATCGGCAACAGAACCATAAAAGAGGGCGATTACATCTCGATGAATGTACCCTACTATGAGGAGCCTACCATATACTTCGGAAAAGTAGACCTCATTGAGCCATCTCCCGAAGGAAGTGGTTTACTCGAGTTTTTAGACGTGATCGAAAATTTTATAGAGGATTTTGATGTCCATGCAAATGCAGACCAACCCAAGGATGCAGAACTTGCCAGGCTCTTTAAGGCCAAAGGGATAGGATTATGTCGAACAGAGCACATGTTCTTTCATGAAAAGAGAATTGACACCTTTCGATCGATGATAATTGCGGGAGATAAAAAAGAGCGTGAAAAGGCACTGGAAAAATTGAAAGAGATGCAGGTAGCTGATTTTTACAAGCTTTTCAAGATCATGGAAGGCTACCCGGTCACAATAAGGCTTCTCGATGCTCCATTACATGAGTTTTTGCCCCATACCAAAGAAAGCATGCGAGATTTTATAAAGTATATGCAGAAAAAATATCCTGGCCTGGATGAAAATGAGATAAGATTGCGATGCGATATGCTAAAAGAGTTCAACCCAATGCTCGGACACAGAGGAGTAAGAATTGCAATATCATATCCTGAAATCTATAATATGCAAACAAGAGCCATCTTTGAAGCAGCTTACACGCTAAAGAAAGAAGGAGTGGATGTAAAACCAGAGATAATGATTCCGTTAGTCATGAGTGCTAACGAAATCAAAACTATCAAGCACGGGAAGCGGATCGAGGGCGCCTCGATCAAAGGAATAGTAGAAATAGAAAAAGAAGTAAGAAAACAATTTAAGACTGATCCAATTGAGTACAAAGTTGGAACCATGATTGAGCTTCCTGCTGCAGCACTTCAGGCAGATAAAATTGCAAGATACGCCGAGTTTTTCAGTTTCGGTACAAACGATCTCACACAGACCACAAACGGTTTATCCAGAGATGATTTTAACAACTTTTTCTCAGATTACAATGAGTTTGATATTCTTGAGAGTAATCCATTTAAAATCCTGAGCGAACAGGTAAAAGAACTTATAAAAATAGCGGCAGAAAGAGGAAGACTTACAAGGCCAGACATTGTTATGGGACTTTGCGGTGAGCACGGTGCTGAGCCAGCAAACATTCCCTTTACAAGAGAATGCGGGCTCAATTATGTAAGCTGTTCACCCTATGGTATACCGATCGCTAAGTTAACAATTGCCCAGCTCATGATTCAGGAAAAGGAAAAATCCAGCCAGTAAAATAAACCCTGGGTAAAATCCCACTAATGCTGCATGCTTTTCAGGACTCTTATTACCTTGGTGAGCATTTCCATAAGGTACATCTTCAGAAGCGTTTCTGTAACCCAGCTGGTATCTTGAAAATTGGTTACCACTACAAGAAACTCTTCATATCCTTTGGCGAGTTTTGTATAATAGTTTCCATCCCTGATACTTATCAGCATATCCCCAAAGAAAACATCCTTTATAGCATAATCAAGGCACATACCTCCATTCACGTAATGCTTGTATGCTATATATTCCCTTTTATGACCTGCATGCTCATATACCCGATTGATCAGCATGTTCTGTAAAAAGGCTCTTGAAAACTCAATAAAAAGTTCTGTGCTTTCTGCCTCTTTCTGATACTTCGCAAAACATTTTATTCTTTCAAACTCACTCAATCCTTCTCTTACCAGCTTAAGTGCATCTCTGTACCTGAACCTTCTCACACCTTCCTTTCTAAGATGTATGTTTTCAAGCCCATACTGATAGTAAAGATAAAGCCCATCCAACAACTTATTCAAAGCCATATTGAAAAGCCCTGAAAATTCATATCTCTGCTTTCTCGGTTTCTCCTGTATCGATGTCAGGTGTCTGAGAGCACATTCATACGCCAGATTGAGCTCCGTCATTTTATTATGTGCCCATTTCTCGTTACCTCTATGAAAATCGGGATGGAATCTCTTGGCCAGCGAACGATAAGCACTATTAAGATCATTTATGGTGGGATTATTCTTAAGTCCAAGAACAAGAAGAGCTTTCTCTAAATCCATAGAACTATTATGGTTACTCATTAAAAGTAAGTCAAATAAAATTGATATCTGAAATCTACTATCCTATAATTTAAATATAACACAAGCAAGGAGCAAAAAATGGCAATTGTTAAGGAGCTTTTTTCGGCATACAGAAACAGTGAACTCCCCGATAACGGAGGATATATTATCTGTTCATTTTTCGATCCCAACTCTACATATTCAAAATATGAGGTTACATCCTACAATAACGTTAAGGATATATATGAAAATGAAGAGGGTCTTACATTTTTAGCTGACGGTAAAAAACTCTATGTGCTTGTTGAGCCAGCAAACTATGCAAAAAAATATACAGAACCTGCTCTTCGGGATGACGCCCACAGAATCCCATACCGGTTTAGAGAACTGGAAACATATATTTCAAAAAGACAGGATAGAATAATGATAGGGAAAAAGCCCATCATTACATACACATCATTTACAATTCTTAAACCCACCGGGCACAACTTCAGCTATATATTCTTTAATACCGATGATGTGGTAGATACGGTACAGAACTTCTTTATCAATACCATATGGAAGGATGCAAATGTTCCAAAAATAGATGCCGAAAATGTCTCAAAAATCATAAGAAAAGTCTTCGAGGATTTTATTGACTTTACAATAGAATAATTCACCTCTTCAAAGAAAATCAGTCCTTATCAAGTGTGAGCATTCTTATTGTTCGTTGAAGTTCCCTTATCTGCTGGCTCTGGGAGTTGATTATGGACAATAAACGACTGATCTGGCTACCTTCTTCCTCAGGTCTTCCCGGAAGCTCCTCATAGTCAAGCTCAGATTCTATCCTGGTAAGCTCGAATGTGTCTCTCCTATATTCATCCTCCAGGGGCATTTCGGGGAAGTCAGGAGAGTGAACCATGCGAACTGCAATTCTCTCTATTTCTCTTGCAAATAACGAGTTCTCATCATCAATTATATTAAACTTCGTGGATTGCAGGTTTCGTGATACTATCTCATCGTAATAAAGCAGTCCCATACAGATAGGATCAACCATCAAAGAGTTTGTTATCAGTTCTCTCACCATCTGAGCTGATTTAAAATCCTCAGGAGTTTTTGCAAGATTGATTATAACTATGGGCTTATATCCTCGTACAAGTTTCTGAATCTCTGAAGCCTTTTTCTTATCCTCTTTTCTTATTTCGCGGATTAGGTTTTCCATGTAAAAATCATCACCCGGTTTTCTTGAGTTCAAAAACTGCTCTACCTTTTTACGCTTTATCTTGCTTTCATCTAGAGAATCCAAAACCAGCTCGACCAGCACCCTTTTAATAAAAAGGTACGTGTTCAGGAGACTCGTTATCCGTGGAGTGGTCAGGACGAATCCAGAGTTCGAAATATTAAATATAGCAGAGGAGTACTTTGTGCTTCCTGTAGGAAGATCCAGCAGGATAAAATCAAAATCAAGTTCCTCAATGTCCTCTATTAATTTTTTTTGCTGCGCTCCAGTTAACTCAATATTCATATCATACAGAACATCACCAGGAATGTAATAAAGATTAGAGAAAGATGTGCTGTAGATTACATCGTAGAGCTTTAGTTTCTTATCTTTCAGATAATGTACGATTCCCCTATTGGTATTTTTAAGGCCGAGAAATGTGTGGAGATTGGAGCCTCCCAGGTCTAGGTCAATAACCAGAACTCTCCTGCCCTCAGCAGAAAGCCTGTAACCAAGATTCGCTGTAAAAAGTGTTTTCCCAACTCCACCTTTACCACTGGCTACAGGCAGTATCTTTTTTCTTGATTTTTCATTTACATGCATGATTTTTTCCACTATGTTATAATATTAACTCAATAACAAAATTAAACAACAAAATTATCAAGACAAAACCAAGAAACGTGGAGGAAAAATTCATGAATTACAGGTTACATGTAAGTCCTTCACTCCTCGCTGCTGATTATGGTTATCTTGCCGATGCAGCAATTCAGGCAGAGAAGAATGGGGCAGGATCAATACATGTGGACTATATGGATGGACACTATGTTCCCAATCTCAGCTTCGGAATAGATTTGATACCTGCACTTAAGAAAAGGGTTTCTATTCCCCTTATTGCTCACCTCATGATTTCAAACGCCGAAGAAAGGATAGATGATTTTATCAAGGTCAAGCCACATTACATCGTTGTACAGGAAGATGCAGTGAATGATCTCGGAGGTATCCTTGACAAAATAAAAGGAGCGGGAATAAAATGTGGGATTGCAATAAATCCAGACCGAAAACTTGAAGTCATCAAAAAATACCTCCAGGAAATAGATTATCTACTTATACTCTCTGTTTTTCCTGGATTTGGAGGGCAGAAATTCATCCCGGAAACACTTAAAAAAATGAAGGAAGCCCATGAGCTAAGAATAAACCAGAATCTTGGATACGATATTGCGGTTGATGGTGGTGTAAATCTCAGTACTGCACCCGAGATCGTTAAAGCAGGTGCTAACGTATTGATAGCCGGTACGGCCATATATGGAGCTGAGAATATTGGAGAGGTGATCAAAAAATTCCTGAGCCTCGAAACCCTTCAAATAGGATAGTTCTCAATCATTTAAATTGCACTGAAAATTATTCGCCAAAAAGAAAGCCGTCAACTTAACAGGCCAATAACAATCTCTTAGCATCTTTATCCCAAAAAAGATAGAGTCCCAGAATAGAAACAGTCTAGTAATACTCTGGAAGATCAAGCAGAGTCTTTTTTATCTTACAGCCAATCCAATCTAAAAGTTCCCAATAAATAGCAGGTCAATAAATACCTCAAATACCAGCCTGCAACTCTTCCTCCTCACTTAATCTTCTCCAGACAACCCTGTTAATCGTTCTGATGCCTTCAAGAAGCCAGGTCCTCTCATCGGTTTTAAAGTAAAGTTTGAATGAGAACATTATGCCGGTAGGCGTAAACGGAATAGATACTTTATTCTCGATTACTGTTCCTCCAGGTACAACCTCAACCTTCACAAGTTTGAGCTCAGGAGGAATACTTCCGGGTTTCAAAAATCTATCATTTACTTTTCCCTCCGGATTTCCCTCCTCAGAAACAATAAAGCTGAAAACCCCTTCTTCACCATCGAGCCTGAAGATATAAACCTTTTTCTCAAGAACTGATTTTTCAATTAAGTAGTTCAGTTTTTTCTCAAGCCCTCTTATAAAGCCCGCCGGTGTTTCAAGGCCTCCCCTGAGAGAAAACCTAGGGACTGCAATAAACAGGAATATAGACAGAATACTTATCACAATTAGAAGCTCAATAAGAGTATATCCTCTTGTTTTTCCTACTCTTGCGGTTTTGTTGATGGATTTAGTCATTATTTTCATTAACAGTGAATTCCCACAACTAACTCAATTAAAAAGTATTCCCGATAGGCTCTTGATGGATTCTTACAGAAAATGTTAAGGCATTAGAGCAGGGTTATTCCCAATTCGTGATATCGGCATCGTAGCCCTCGCCACCCTCCTTACCATCTCTTCCAAGGGAGTATAAATCATAATCCTCATTATGAATTCCAGGCGAGATATACACATACGGTCTCCCCCATGGATCAACAGGAATCTTTTTTTTAGCAAGATATCCACCTTCTTTCCAGTTTGGAGGAATTGGATCTATCTGGGGTTTTTCAATAAGTGCTCTAAGGCCCTGTTCGGTTGTAGGATACATACCATTGTCTAGATAATAGAGCTCAAGTGCCTGCTCAAGGGTAGAAATTTCAACCTTTGCCTTTGTAACCCTGGCTTCCTCAGGTCTCTTGGTTATTCTCGGGATTATGAATCCTGCCAGTATTCCAAGGATAACGATTACTACCATTAACTCAATCAATGTAAAACCAGAAAAGCGATTTCTAAACTTACCCCCAACACGGATACCAGTATCAAACAGTTCCAATAATAACTTCACTACTATATTTTTTTTAGTTTTTATCATCATATCCTCCTGACAGCTGACTTCAAAAAGTATTCTTTAAATTATATACTAAAAAATATCCTCGCACCCAGTATTGCATCAATATCAAAGGAGGTGGCCGGAATAAGCGTTATTCCCGGTTCAAGTTCAAATAATAGATCTACCAGCGGTCTACTGAATACATGAAATACTCCTATAATCCCCCTTATACCAAGCTGAGTTATATCCCCGAGAACCATCTTTGCACCAGCTCCATAGTGAAAACTGATCGGTAGATCATAATTTTTTTGCAAATAAGCATTGTTACTCCAGATATAAGACCCATTGATCTGGAGATACTCATTCTTTCTAACAGACCATGCAAGCCCAACATCAATCCCATTTGTTTCATTTAAAACATACCTGAAGGAAATGCCTGTGGGAGATCCAACTATTATCCCAACTCCAAACGGCTTTTCCTTTGAATAGGAGTTCTCAGCAAAAACTGACGAACTTAAAAGCAAAGTGAATACAATACTCAGCATAAGAACCAGAAACATTCTTCTTGAATATGGTTTTCTGTAACCGCTCACCATTACCCCCATTCTCATTTTCTATCTATATATTAATACAATTCCAAAGATTTTAAAATAATAAAGGAGTAACTGTAATTCACTAAATGTATTATCTTAATACCAATCAAATTTTCAATAAATGGACTGGGGGAATGAGAAAACATTTTGATCATTACTCCAAAAAGGCAAAAGATGAGAATTACCCGGCAAGATCTGTATATAAATTACGAGAAATTCAAAATAAGTACAGAATTATAAAACCAGGTTTCAGAGTTCTGGATGTTGGATGCTGTCCTGGCTCCTGGAGCAAACTGGCACTTAAAGAACTCAAAGCCTCGGTGGTGATCGGGTTAGACATAGAAAACCAGCTAAAGATCAATCATCCAAACTTTGCATTCATTAAAAGGGATGTATATCAGATTACAGAAAATGAACTTCTCAATAAATTAAAATCAATCCTTTTAGAACGAACCAAAACAATCCCAGAAGACAGTCAGAGAAAATTAATTCAATTTGACGTGGTTATAAGTGATGCAGCGCCAAAAACCACAGGCGATCCTTTTTCTGATTCGCAGAAATCACTTGCACTTACAAGAAGAGTATTTGAGCTTTCAGATAAGTTGCTGAAGAAAAAAGGATCTGTCGTTGCAAAGGTTTTTCAATGCGAAGACCTTAAACCTTTCACTCAGGAGTTAAAATCCCGGTATGAAGAGATCCATCTATTTAAACCCCATTCGTCAAGAAAAGAAAGCAGGGAAATTTACATTATAGCCCTCAGAAAAATAAGCTAACCAAATATCAAATAATTATTTTTGTTTTAATTAATTTTTTTGTATATTTTATATTCCTCTCAAAATTCCTCTGAGGGAGTATAAAAGGTGATAAAAAGCAAACTCGTTGCAACCATTTCTGCATTTATTTCGATGTTTTTCCTCGGTATTGGTGCAACAATTGTGGGAGCGGCCGCAAGAAATATAGGGCTGGAAGCCTATCAGATAGGGTTACTACTGGGGCTTCAGAATATTGGATTCATGATAGCAGTGGCAACCTCAGGCGCACTCTCAGACACGTGGAAAAAGCCAACTCTTCTTTTCATTGGAAGTATTGTTCTCGGGGCGGGTTTTCTCACCTTCTACATGTACCCGAATTTCGTTCTTAATATGATTGTAATGCTATTTATAGGAATGGGGATGGGCACATATGAGGGTACTTCAGATGCAATGCTTCTCGATCTCCATGAATCAAGGCAGAACATGTATGTTAATGTGAATCATTTTTTTGTAACATTTGGTTCACTGATGATTACCACATATTTGATTTTTCTCCAGATGAACTGGCGGCGATCCATGGTTCAATCAGCAGCAGGAGTATGTGCTCTTGCCATCATATTTATCCTCTTAAAAATAAAAGAAAAACCAGTTCATCCCGAACCACTTGCCAGGAGATTAAGATTCCTTCTGAAGGAAAGAAGGGTCTTGATTCTCTTCGTGGCTTCGGCTATTGCAGTTGGACTCGAGGGAGGTTCCATTGGAATACTCACCACATATATGATGGAAAGTGGGACTTTTACCCAGATTACTTCAAAAATCATTTTACTCCTATTCCTCGTCGGAATTGCCATTGGCAGGCTGATGGTTGGCATCATGACTGAGGAAAGACAGATGTACAGAAATATTTTAATACTGGGGGGGAGTGGTGCAGTACTATTCTCACTGCTCTATTCGATAAAACCATCCCAGGTTTCCTATCCCA
Organism: uncultured Spirochaetota bacterium; assembly: GCA_964518675.1. Taxonomy (GTDB): domain Bacteria; phylum Spirochaetota; class B62-G9; order B62-G9; family CAZFGQ01; genus CAZFGQ01. The sequence goes on along the minus strand of CAZFGQ010000002.1, from coordinate 85,225 downwards.
TTGTCCTTCTTGCCGGTATTACCCTCTCAGCAATGCTTCCCCTTATTATAACAATGGCCGGACTACTATATAGTGACATGACCGGTACAGTTATAGGAATAGTAAAGGTAGCGATTCCAATCGGCGGGATCTTAATACCATTTATTCTGTCTGGTTTAACCAGATACCTCCCACTGAATATAGCTGTTAAACTATTCCCTTTGTTATCAATACTGCAATTTATATTATTCTTAAGCTCAAGGAAATCTTTCAGCAAGGATATAAAAAATCTTTAATAAACTAATTCTTTACAAACCAGATTTCAAAATGAAAAACGCTAAAAACCATTTATGTAATCATCTGATAATAATGCTCAAACCATAAGGTGTAATTGGCTATGATACAGGAAAAAGAAATAAAAAATAGAGGACAAATTGTTTTTATCTCATGTATGGGTATCCTTCTCTTCGCAATTGCGATCGTATCAACGGAGCGCTTAATTCCACGATTCAAAACAGAGTTTCTGCTTACCCATTCTCAGGCTGGTGCAATACTCTCAGCTAACATGCTCGGATTTCTTATATCAATACTTCTTGGAGGCATTATCTCTGATTACTCCTCCAAAAAGAGATTGATCCTCGCAGGATTTCTACTGTCGGGTACAGGAGGTATACTGATCTTCCTTGCAAAAAGTTATTTTATGCTTTTACTGGGCGGACTGTTTATTGGTATTTCGGGTGGATTGCTTGAGGGAATCCTCAGCATCGTTATAATGCTTGTCTTTAAAGAAAAACCAGGGATGGCTATGAACCTTACACAGATTTTCTTTGGAATTGGAGCCGGCATCGCTCCATTCTTTGCCACACTTTTCAGAGAATGGAGATTTGCATATTCTTTGATAGCTATCCTCTCCTTTCTTTTACTGTTTGTAACAATCCCTTCAACAATTCCTGAAACACGATCCAATGAAAAACTAAAAGAGATTACAAATTTATTCACCAATCCATTATTCTTGCTCGCGGCCATGGGAATGTTCTTCTACAGCTGTACCGAAACGGGAATAGTTGGGTGGATCAGTTCACTTTTCATAGAAGAACTTGAGACAAGCAAACTTTGGGGTACCCTTTCGCTATCCGCATACTGGTTTGCGCAATTTGTCGGAAGGGCAACAGTAGGACTGAAGGTTGATAGATTCACACCAGAAAAGATCATATCCATATTATTCTTTATTTCAGGTTTAACTCTTTCAGGAGCTCTGACCCTACATATAACAAATCTTTCATTTATCTTTTTTTCACTAACCGGATTTGTAATGGCTCCAATATGGCCTACCATCATAGCAGATGCCAGAATGAGGTTTAGCAAGACCCCGGGTGCTGCAGTAGGTGGAATTGCAGCAATTGGATCGCTGGCGGGAATGATAATTGCTCCGTTGATAGGTAAAATAGCAGATTTATATACCATCTCACGCGGTCTATATCTAACTGTAGCTACTTCCATTGCAGGATGCCTGATTTATATCGCAATAATATTGATTATAAAAGCTTCAGGTACCAGAAATTACAGATAAAAAATGTTAAAAAAATTGGGACTCCCATTCAGCAAATAAAAGAGAGCCGGTTTTATTAAAACTCTATGACAAATTGTTAAACAATGTATATTTTTTAAAATAAATATAAGCGGCTTTGTCACATGTCAGATCATAGAAATACATACTATCTGGTAATAGATGCTGGAACTACGAGATTTAAGGTAGCCCTTATAACGCCAGAGGGAAAGGCCCACAAAAAAGCCAACCGCTATTATTCTCAAAAACCAAGTAATTTTCATATCTATACTCCTGGAGATTTCATCGAGAGTCTTAAACATACTTTTGGAATTATCCTGAAAGATATTAACCATCCGCAAATACGTGGTATCGGGGTAACTGGACATGGCCCCACCCTGATACCGGTTTCCAAAGATGGAAAACCACTCTACACTGCCATTGGATATCTGGACGAAAGAGTCAGCCAGTACGTAAAACGCCTTAAATCCATGTTTGGGGATAACCTGACTTCATCGATGTACATACCAATTGCTCTCTACTTTAAAGAAGAACATCCTGACACATATCAAAAAACATACAGGTTTCTTCAATCGTTTGATTATATCAATTATCTCCTGACGGGAAATTTCTGCTCCACAAGCTCCGACCTTGGTATCAGCCCATGGACCAATTCAACACTTGAGTCTGCCGGACTTGACCCGGATAAGTTTTCCAGAATATACGGTATGGGAGTTACAATCGGCGAAACCTCCCAAAATGCCTTTGAACTTTTTGGAATACCACCCGGTATTCCGGTACACTCGGTAGGAATAGACTTTGCGGCTGCAATACTAGGCACAGGAGCATTAGATCGTGGTAAAAGCTGCGAAAGGGCGGGAAGCAGCGGAGGAATCAATCTCTGCTGGGACAAACCTGTGGATGACCCGAGGCTTTTATGTTACTCACACTTCAAAAAAACCTTATACAATATTGCTGCAATCACAAGTACAAGTGGTAGGGCTCTCCAATGGATAGGCAAAATCTGCGGTTCATTTAAAGTTTCCCCGCCTAAAAGCTTAACAGAACTAAAAAAAATCATTTTTCTCCCATATCTCAAGGGTGAGAGAACCCCACTATGGAATCCTAAGGCATCCGGTCTGTTCTTTGGATTGAGGGATGAACACACAAGAAGGGATATTATCCTATCAGTTTACACTGGAATATGTCTCAGTGTAAGAGATTGCATCGAAATAATTGAGGAAAATGGATGCGAGTTTACCGATCCCGTGGCCATAACTGGATGGGGAGCAAAAATCGAATGGTTTGTAAAACTTAAAGCAGCAGTTACCGGGAAAAGATACATGCTTCTCCAAACAGAGGATGGCGAACTCCTGGGTTGCATGATAGTCTGTGCTGTAAATGATAGGTTTTATAACACAATTGAGGAAGCAGTGTCATCTGTGTTGAAAGTAAAAAAAATAGTAGAACCCGATCCAAATGAATATGAATACTTTGCAGATTTTTACGAGAAATATAAAAGGCTGAGAAAAATACTGTATGAAGAATAATGGTATTATTTAAACATCGAGTTTAGTTTCATCTGCATATCTTGTAATTTCTTCCATTTCATCTTCGCTTAACTCGATCTCCAGAGCTGAAAAATTTTCCTCTGCCTGGGATGGGTTTCTTGTGCCTGCAAGAGCAGCTGTAATACCAGGCCTCCTTACAGTCCATGCAAGAACAAGTTGGGCTAATGTTGCATTATGATCTTCTGCGATTGGTCTAATTTTCTCCAGAAGCTCAAGCACCTTTATCCTGTTCTCTTTAGTGAAGAATGGATTGTCCTTTCTGTGATCATCACCCTTAAACTGATATTCCGGGGTTATTTTCCCCGTCAGGAGGCCCCTCTGGAGCGGGCTATACGCCAGGATTCCTACATCGTTCTTTATACAATACGGAACCATGTCAGCCTCTATACCTCTATTTACCATACTATACGGAACCTGATTTGAAATTATATCTATTACACTTCTCGCTTTATCCAGTTGCTGGACAGAATAGTTACTTACCCCAGCAGCCCTTATTTTACCTTCTTTCAGCAATTTATCAAGAGCCTCCATAGTCTCTTCTATGGTTGTGGTACTATCCGGCCAGTGTACCTGGTAGAGGTCAATATAATCGGTTTTTAGACGTTTCAAACTTTCTTCACATTCAAAAATAATTCCCTCTTTACCAGAATACCTGTAAATACGAACGGTTCTCCCATTTTCATCGCGAGTCTCGTAAAAGAACTCGCCCTTTTCCAGATCCCATCTTAAACCGCATTTTGTAAAAACATATACTTTATCACGAATCCCATTAATTGCTTCTCCTACAATTTCCTCACTTAAACCAAATCCATAAATAGGAGCTGTATCTATCCCGTTTATCCCCATATCTATGGCTTTTTTTATTGCAGCAACAGCGGCTTCTCTATCCGTTCCACCCCATTTAAAACCTCCAATTGCCCAGGCACCAAATATAAGTGGTGTTATTTTTATCTCACTATCCCCAAGTTTTCTCAACTCCATACAGGTACCTCCCACTTAGAATTATATTACCCACCTACCAATACAATCCCGCAAAAGCGACAATCTAAAGAATAAAAAATTAACACATTTTTGGAAAGTAAAAATTGGTTCATAAAAATTAGCAAAACCAAAACAATTGACTCCATATTACTTTTATTTTAAATTAACTCATTAATTCCTCACTAATAAAACATCAGAAATACGAAAGAGGTTAAATATGAAAAACTTCAAAATGGTGGTACTGGCAAAACAGGTACCTGATACAAGTAATATTACCGGTCAGGCAATGAAAGAGGATGGCACTGTAAACCGTGCTGCTCTCCCTGCTATCTTCAATCCAGAGGATTTAAATGCACTTGAAATGGCCCTTCAGATAAAAGAAACCTACGGGGGAACCGTAACCGTTATCACAATGGGACCACCCTCGGCAATTGAGGTTTTAAAAGAATCTCTCTACCGGGGTGTTGACCAGGTATATCTACTGAGTGACAGAAGACTTGCCGGCTCAGATACACTTGCAACATCATATGCCCTGAAACAGGCAATACTCACAAAAGTTCCAGATTTTGATATAGTATTTTGTGGCAGACAGGCCATCGACGGTGATACCGCCCAGGTTGGACCTCAAACAGCTGAAAAACTCGACGTTCCCCAGATAACTTACGTTGAAAGAATCGAAGAACTTTCTGAAAAAAGCATCAAAGTAAAAAGACTAATAGACAACGGAGCAGAAATAATAGAAACATCACTGCCAGTGCTCCTTACCATTACCAATACAGCAAACGAACCCAGGCCATTTCAGGCAAAAAATCTTTTAAAATACAGAAAGGCAGCATGTGATTTTGACATTCCAAATATTCTGCAGAAAAATCCAAGGTTTAAATCACCAGATGAACTCAGAGAATACCTGAAGAAAAAGGGACTGTACATACCCATCCTGAGTATAGAAGATATAAATGCAAAGCCAGAAGAAGTAGGATTTGCGGGCTCGCCAACCATGGTAAAGAAAATCGAAAGTATCACACTCACCGGCAAGGGATTCAAAAAAATTGAACCAACTGATGATGGTATCAGAGAGTTTGTAGCAGAGTTGATTGAAGATCACACATTTTAATATTGATTAATTAATAATGTATATAAAAATATCAAACGAGGAGAAATGAGGAGAGATTGATGAATAAGCATGGTGAAGTTTGGGTTTATGCCGAACAGGATTGGGGTAAACTCGAAGACATAGGAATTGAACTTCTTTCAAAGGGAAGAGAACTTGCCGATCAGCTTGGTGTAAGCCTGGCCTCTGTTGTTATTGGACACAACGTGAAGGGACATGCCCAGAAACTGATAGGGCATGGAGCAGACAAGGTATATGTGTGCGATAATCCTCTTCTTGAAAGTTACGACACGGTAAGATATGCAAAAACTATGGAAGACCTTATAACACGGTACAAACCAGAAATAGTCCTTTTTGGGGCTTCTGCAAGAGGAAGAGACCTTGCTCCCAGGATAGCCTCAAAACTGAGAGTTGGGCTAACAGCTGACTGTACTGATCTTCAAATTGGTGACTACAATGATCCAAAAGAAAAGAAGATATATAAAGATTTACTCTATCAGATAAGACCTGCTTTTGGGGGAAATATTATAGCAACCATTGTTAATCCAATAACCAGACCCCAAATGGCAACGGTAAGAGAAGGGGTTATGCCAATGCCCCCCTATGAGGATGGAAGAAAGGGTGAAATAATATTTGAAAATCCAAACCTGAACGGATTGAAAAACCTTACACGGATCCTCAAAAGAGAAAAAACTGAGAAGAAGGTAAATCTAAAAAGTGCCAGGATAATTGTTTCAGGCGGATATGGGGTTGGCTCAAGGGAAAACTTCAAGCTTATATGGGAGCTTGCCAGAGTGCTGGGAGCGGAAGTGGGAGCAAGCAGGGCAGCTGTAGATGCCGGATTTATAGAAAAAGATCATCAGGTAGGTCAAACAGGAACAACAGTAAGGCCAAAACTCTACATCGCATGTGGAATTTCCGGCTCAGTACAGCACAGGGCTGGAATGGAGCAATCTTCTAAGATCGTAGCAATAAACACCGATCCTGAGGCTCCAATTTTCAGCATTGCCCATTACGGGATAATTGGAGACCTCAATGAGGTTATTCCAAAAATAATAGAAGATATTAAAAAAAGGCGGGTGGATTAAAATGGAAAACTTTTTTACAGACAATCCGGATATACAATTTTTATTTAACAACATGGATCTAAAGGAAATAGCTGACCTTAAAGAGGGTGATTACAGCGACGCAGAAAAATACGATCATGCATTTACCGATGCCGAGGATGCAAAAGAAGGGTATAGAGAGGTACTAACGCTTGTAGGAGACATTACAGCAAGAATAATTGCCCCACTTGCACCGGAGATTGATGAAGAGGGTTGCCACTTTGAAAATGGAAAGGTAACCTATCCAAAAGGTATCCAGAAAGCACTCGACATCCTCAATAAATCCAATTTGATGGGTTTTACACTACCCAGGAAATACGGAGGACTCAATCTACCAACTTTTGCATACTCAATAGCCATTGAAATGGTATCACAGGCAGATGCAAGCCTGATGAATATTTTTGGGCTCCAGGATATAGCTGAAACTATCAATGAGTTTGCAGACGAAGAACTAAAAGCAAAGTATCTTCCACTATTTGCAAGTGGGAAGGTAACGGGAGCCATGGCTCTGACAGAGCCAGACGCTGGATCAGATCTCCAGGCAGTACAGCTCAAAGCAACATACGACGAAACAACCGGTATGTGGCAGTTAAAAGGCGTTAAAAGATTCATCACAAATGGATGCGGGGATGTTCTGCTTGTTCTTGCAAGGAGCGAACCCGGTACAAAAGACGGACGGGGTCTTTCTATGTTCCTCTGTGAAAGGGATGAATCCCTTGTGGTGAGAAGGATCGAAAATAAACTCGGTATTCATGGTTCACCTACATGTGAACTTCAGTTTAATAACACAAAGGCATACCTCGTCGGCAAGAGAAAACTTGGGCTTATAAGGTACGTAATGTCACTGATGAATGGAGCCAGACTCGGCATCGCAGCTCAGGGCCTCGGTATTGCCCAGGCAGCATACCTTGAAGGATTGGAATACGCAAAAGCACGTGAACAATTTGGAACGGCTATTATCCACATCCCACTGGTTTATGACATGCTTGTAAATGCCCTTGTAAATATTGAAGCTGCAAGACTTCTGACCTATGAGACAGCAAGGGTGGTTGATCTCAAAAAGGGTTACGAGAAAAAGCTGGAAAGAATGGAAAAACCTGATCCAGAAACAAGACAGAAAGCCAGGTATTACAATGCACTTGCTAACCTACTCACACCGATGGCAAAATACCTGGCAACAGAATATGCAAATAAGGTTGCATACGACATGCTTCAGGTCCATGGTGGTACAGGATACATGAAAGATTTTAATATCGAGAGACATTACAGAGATGCGAGAATAACAAATATATATGAGGGTACAACACAGCTTCAGTATGTTGCAGCAATGGGTGGAGTGGTCACAAGAGTAATGGAGCCAGAGCTTGATAAAATTGAAGCAGAGGCAACTGATTCATTCCAGAAAATGCTTCTCAGCGAACTAAAGGAAAAAAGAAATATGCTTAACGATGTACTTAATTATTTGAAAGAAAAAGATGACCACTTCTATCAGTCCTACCACTCTGGCAGGGTTGTGGATATGGCAACAAAGCTTTTTACAAGCTATCTTTTTGTAAAGTATGCACCTCTTTCGGAACACAAACAAAAGATAGCAGAAATTTTTGTCGATAGAGAGATGCCAGAAATAGAGAAAAATTACAGGCTTGTAAGAAGTGGGAAAGACCTGGTGGTAAAGGAGTACGAAAAGGTACTCCTTGAAGAAGAAGCAGAAAAAGCAGCTACTGGGGGATAATTAATATACCTGTCTACCTGGTCTGTATTTATCTATCTCCCGACAATAAACCTATCCGTATAACAATCCTCCGGAGATATATCTTTTTTAATCATCTTTAATTCTTTCAATGCTTTAATTGCCTGAAGCCAATCTTCTCTCGAAGAATAACCAATCCCGTACTTCTCTGTTTCTTCATCTTCCCACAGATCAAAAGAAGCAAAAAGTACCTTTCTGTTAATCTCTAGATTTGATCCTGAAAGGGTTGGTATGTAATCCTTAATCAAATCCATAACCCCGTTCTTATTTTCAAGGGCATAGTAGCTGGCGTTTGATACCGCCCGTATAAATCTCTCAACAAGGTCAGGATTCTTTTCAATTAGGGTATCTGAAGTAATGATTGCAGCTGAAACCATCGGAGTAATCTGATATACAGGAATGATATTTATATCAATTCCCATGTCCTTAAGCACAAATGGCTCATTATTTACGAAAACCGTAACTGCATCCACTTTACCGGAGACCAGGCTTTCAACCTGTGTATATCCTATTACCTGAATATTAACATCGCTTATCTCAAGACCCACACTAGCAAGAAGAAGTCTGAGTCCTATATAGTTTGAGCCATACGGAGCCGGAACCCCAATTGTCTTTCCTATTAACATGGCGGGTGTGGTTATTCCTTTTTCTTTCTTTGAAACAACTGCAATGGGATACTTGACATACATTGCATAAACAGCTTTAACAGGTACTCCTTTATCTCTTGCTATAATAACCTGATCCCCGTCAGATATTCCAAATTGGATCTCCCCTTTGGCAACCAGCGACATAATATCCGTAGCCCACCCGTAATCAAACTCAACATCAAGCCCTTCATCACTGAAATATCCGAGCTCCTGGGCAAGATAGTACGGTGCAAACTGTACATTTGGAATGTATCCCATTGCAATCTTCACCTTTTCAGCACCAAAAGCCGAGCCAAAAAAAGCACCGAGAATAACAACAAAAACAAAAATGAAGACCACAGCTGTTCTCTTTGACATACAGGTCCTCCTCAGAAGTTAATGTTTATTAAGATTAAAAACTTTTCATCTCACTTCAGTTATAGCAAATCCTTGACATCTTTTAACATCATTAAGCCCTGACATGAGCATCTACAGTACTTTTAAAATTAACTCATCCCATATAGGGATTTTCGCCGTGTTCCTTCCACTACTTTGAGCCCCCACAGTACCTTTGAAATCAATTCCGCTCTTAGCCTTAAAATAGAGCCCGCATTATCCCATATTATTCCGGCTTTTTATAATGGCTTCCAATTACTAAATACTCCACCAGTGAAACACTCAGATAAAACGTGATCCCCATAATTGCAAGTGTTATAATACTTACAAAAACCAGGGCTGTATCGAAGCTTGCTCTTGCCATATTTATCAACGCCCCAAGACCCTGAGAGGCTCCGAGAAACTCACCCACCACCGCCCCAATAACAGAGAAAGTAATTCCTATTTTCAATCCCCCAAAGAGAACAGGCAGAGCGGATGGGAGCTCCAGTTTAAAAAAAGTCTTCAACGCTCCAGCGTTCAGAGAAGTCATAAGCTCCATTATCTCGCTATCTGCAGACCTGATACCAACAATACTATTAATTAAAATGGGGAAAAATATAACAATTGCAGCAATCAATACCTTAGTTCTAACACCAAATCCAAACCAGATAATAAGTAGCGGTGCAAGAGCAATTATCGGAATCGCCTGCATCGCCACAATATAGGGTGATAAGAGCCTCTCAATCGCACGATATTTAGCAAAAAAGTATCCCATAAAGAATGCCGAGGCACTTCCAACTAAAAATCCCAGAAGGCTTTCCTTAGCTGTGGTAAAAAAATTAGCCGGTAGAAGACCGCTTCTAATGGTCTGACAAAACCTGACAAACACAGATCCGGGCTTTGGAAGAATATACTCGGGAAGGCCACTGACCCCTGCAACAAACCACCATAATGCAATGAAAATAAGTATACCCACAGGTATAAGAGGATACTCGTAGTTCTCTCTCAGCTTATCGATTAATTTCTTCTTTTCAACGGGCCTGAGTATCTCAACAGTTTCCTTGTCTATCTCTTTAGCCCATATATCTTTTAATTTCTTTCTTATCCTGACAACAGTTTCTGTTATATATTCAGAGGAATAAACAGATTTACCCCTCCCTTTTTTCTCAGGCTCAAGCTCTATTATATCCTGAATCCTTCCCGGTGAACGTGAAAGTACAACTATTCTTGTCGAAAGAAGAACAGCCTCTGAAATGCTATGCGTAACGAAAACAATCGTTTTGCCCGTGGCTTTCCATATCTCAAGCAAAAGGAGATTCAATCTTTCCCTGGTTATTGAATCTAAAGAAACAAAAGGTTCATCCAGCAAAAGAATCTGGGGGTCAAGAATAAGTGCCCTGGCTATTGCAACCCTCTGTTGCATACCCCCGGAGAGCTCACTCGGGTAAAGATCCTCATAACCCTTGAGTCCCATTAGCTCAATCAGTTCTTGTGCTCTCTTTACATCAGCCTCAGTAACCTCACCCTTTATAACCTCAACCGGCAAAAGTACATTTCTAATAACATTTCTCCATGGAAGGAGAATTGGCTTCTGAAATACATTTCCGGTATCACGTCTCAGATTATGCACAGGTTCCCCACCAATCCTTATAATCCCATATGTTGGCTGAATTACCCCCGATATGAGTTTAAGCATTGTTGTTTTCCCACTGCCAGAGGCACCAACAATAGTTACAAACTCACCCTTTTTAATCGTAAGATTTATGTTCTCTATGGCAGTCACAGAGGCTCCCCGCTGATTCCTCAGGGGAAAACTCTTTGTTACGTTTATAAACTCAATAAATCTCTCATTGTTGCCCGAAACAACCATATCTCTTCAATCCCCGTACTTTAAATTAATTCGAGTAGTCCCCACAACTAGGATAATTAATAGCGCAAACTTCAAGTTCTCGTAATGAAATGCATATTAAAATTGCTAACTTAAATTGTTCGAGGCTCGCCGGCCCTATTAACTTTCAATTACAGCTTCAATCTAACTAATAAATTTGAAAATCCCAGTGCAACTCAAACACTCTGAAACTCAGAAATGACGATAAAATACCATAAATTCTCCTGGCTGCAAGAACTTTTACAAACGGGGCCAAAAATGTAAGGGAGTTAAAAACACTTTAAAAGAGGCATCTTCTTCTCCCATCCAGACTATCACTGTCGGCCCTGGAATTTCACCAGGTCTGTTCTTCTCTATCAGGAAAGGTAGGTGTTCTAAAACGATAGAGAAGAACTCGCGGGCTTTACCGCCGGTCGGGAATTCCACCCTGCCCCGAAGAATTAATTACAATTTAAACATCATGAAGCTTAAGGTCAATTTTTTTGTATGGGATTTTAAAAAAATCAGGAATAATAAATTATATCCCTACAGAAAAATTATCCATTAATATCATTGACCAATATAAATAAAAGAATTAAGTTATTTACCTGTCATAAGAAACATTATTAAAGGATTTACCATGAAAGTAGCATTAATAGAACCAAAACCATTCTTTAATTCCTATTATTTCTGGAAGAAACTCCCGCTTCTAGGAACATTGATACTCGGCACAATACTAAAAAACAGGGGACATGAGGTAAAAGTATTCAAGGAAAACATCCTTCCAGCCTATAACGAGAAAAACGATGAACTTCACCCGTTTCTCAGAGAAGCCGATGTGGTTGGCTTTACCGCTATCACCCCTACAGCCAAGAGGGCATACGAGATAGCCAGAGCAATAAAACGCCAGTTCCCGGAGAAAAAGGTGATATTTGGGGGGAGTCATCCATCGGCACTTCCCGATGAAGCCCTCCAGTATGGTAATAATGTGGTTATTGGTGAAGGGGAGAATGTAATAGTTGATCTTGTTGAGGGAAGGACAACCGACAGAATCATTCGAGGGCCACAGGTGGATATAAACGATGTTCCCCCGATTGATCTCACAATTCTGGAAGGCTTCAGAATTAAAAGGGGAAAGATCGACATGAAATTTGCCCCTATAATGGCCTCGCGAGGATGTCCCTATGACTGCAAGTTCTGCTCTGTAACCAGGATGTTTGGAAGGAAATATAAAGTAAAAGATGCAGATATTGTTATGGAAGAAGTAATGATGAGGTATAGCGAGGGATTTAGAAAAGCCTTTTTTTACGATGATAACTTCGCGGCAATTCCTTCCAAAACAAAAGAATTACTCGAAAAACTCATAAAAGCCAATCTTGACTTCTCATGGTCAAGCCAGTTCAGGATTGAAGTTGCAAGAGATAGAGAAATGCTTGAACTACTAAAAAGAGCAAAATGTACAACCCTTTTCATCGGTGTCGAATCCATTAATCCAGAAGCTCTTAAAGAGCTTAACAAACACGAAAATGCCGAAGAAGTCAAAAGTGGAATTAAAACACTGCTAGACTACGGGTTTCACGTCCATTCGATGTTTATTCTTGGCTCGGATAGCGATACTGAGGAAAGCATGGAAGAAACAATCAGATACAGTAAGGAATCAAAAACCAGTACTGCCCAGTTCTCAATACTCTTTCCCATTCCAGGAACAAGACTGTACGACGAATTGAAAGAAAAAAACAGACTTTTCATCCAGGACTGGAACTATTACGACGGAAGTCATGTGGTTTTTCTTCCAAAAAACGTTACGCCAATCAAGCTCCAGAGAAAGTTCTTCCACAGCTATAAGTACTTTTACAATAAAAATATATTATTCTGGTTGATGTCAAGAGTTGGTTTCATGCTCTGGAAATGGCACAACAGACTGTATATGAAATACATAAGGTTTTTCACACGAAAGCTTAAAAGAGAAGGCATCTTAAAAGAAGGGATACTTACACTCAAAGGTCTTCTAACGTCAAATGTTCCGCGCGCCCTACCAAAACTGAAGAGCTATAAACATCTGGAGAACTATTTTTAAAGTTCTGTCCAGTAGACTAAAGTTCTGGTTTTCACGTTCTTGTAGAAATAATAATCACCCGGAAAACCATTTCTAAGATCTTCATCCGCTATCCGCCATAACATTTTAGCAGTGAAATTTTAGCAGGAACTATTAAGCTTCTGAAAATTAATTTTAATTCTTGAAGTTTTAAATCCATAAAATCAGAGGATTTTTTCCTCTCTCAACGGCATGGTTTCCATCAGCTCTATCGTTTCGTCCAGGGTTTTCATACCACTTGAGGTTGTCGTCCCTGAAAGGCACATTGCCGCCATCGCATTTGCAAACCTCATCATTTTTTCAAGCTCCCATCCTTCATGAAGACCGTACAGCATCCCCGCGCAAAATGCATCGCCTGCACCCACAGTGCTCTTTATGAATCCTTCCGGGCATTTATGTGAAGGCATAAAGAGTGGTTCTCCATCCCTGAAAACAGCATATGAACCCTCTGGAAAATGTATACATATCAGCTCACTTCTGCCACTTTCTCTTAATGATTCAAGAGCCCTCTTAAGATTATCACCGTTCAGTTTGCCATTCTTCATCCTTATCTCGTATCCCGTTGTTCTCCCGGCCTCTATTTCATTGAATATCAAATAATCGGTGTATTTTAATGCGGGAAGAACAATCTTGTTAAACCTGAAACTGCTTTCGGAAACAACATCCACAGAGGTCTTTATCCCATGGCTCTGGGCGTCGTGCAAAAGGCGCGCCATTCTTGTTCCAAACTCCTCATCCGGACTATCAAGAGTATCGAGAAGCAAAATATAACCTATATGAAGAATTTTAGAGCTGATCTTTTTAAGATCAAAATGCTCTATGTCAAGATATTTGCTTGTACCCTTATTATGAAAGAAGGTTCTGTTCCCAGTATCTTTAACGGTGATCACATCTGTGTAGGAAGTCTTTACATTTTCCATCGTTTTCATCATGGAAATATCTATACCGTGATCCCTTAAATCCTCAAGAATATAATTACCATCATCATCATTACTTACAAGCCCAATACCGAAAAGGGGTATACCCGTTTTTAGTTTTGCAAGGTCTTTAAGCACATTATAGGCACAACCCCCATTCGCTCTCTCTTCCTCCAGTATAATCGAAAGCATCCCCTCTTCAGGCCATAGATCTACAACCTTGACGTGATCTATTATGAAATTTCCTCCCGCCGATATACCTTTTCTTTCCATCTTATACTCCTTTCTTCCTTATACTCCTTTCTTCTACTTCTTTCAAAATAATAGGTTTAGAAATATTCCACTCTCCCTACAAGGAAAGTCTTATTATCAATTTTCCCAGTTCATTGTCTATCTTTGAACCCTTCCAGAACCTCCTCCCTTCATTAAAGCATTAACCTCATCAAACGTTATTAGTGGAAAATCCCCCGGTATAGTGTGTTTCAAACATGACTCCGCAACTGCAAATTCAAGAGCTTCCCTTTCATCATTCAAATAGTTAAGACCATATATCAGTCCGCATGCAAATGCATCACCGCTTCCCACTCTGTCAACAATATGGGTTATATCATGCTTTTTTGACACATAAAACTTTTCCCTTGTTCTCAGTACAGCTGACCATCTATTATGACTTGCCGATATACTTTCCCTCAATGTTATTCCCACTCCTCTGAGATTTCTGTACTCTTTCATAACCATTTCTGTAAGCTTTTCATACTGCTTAATATCCAACTCTCCCGAGTCAACATCAACCTCAACTTTTATACCAAGCGACTGCTGGCAATCCTCCTCATTGCCAATGGCATAATCGGCATAAACCAGCAGTTCTCTCATAACCTCACTTGCGCTTTTACCCCACCTCCATAGTTTCTTTCTATAATTTAAATCAATGGAAACTGCCAATTCATGTTGTTTTGCTTTTTTAAGAGCTTCAGCCGAAAGTTCTGCTGCTGATTCAGATATAGCCGGAGTAATTCCAGTTAAATGAAACCAGGTAGCATCTTTAAAAACATCATCCCAATTTATATCGCCGGGTTTTGCAGTGGCAATTGAAGAATTAGCCCTATCATAAATTACTCTGGAAGGCCTCTGATTGGCACCTGCCTCAAGATAATAAATCCCAATTCTCTCACCCCGTCTTACAATAAATGATGTATCCACTCCGTGTTTATTCAGTTCTGCTATGCATGCATCACCTATGGGATTCGGGGGTAAGCAGGTTACATATCTTACAGAAACCCCGAGTTTCCCAAGCCCCACAGCAACATTGGCCTCTCCTCCACCAAAAGTAGCCTCAAAAAACGGGGACTGTAAAAATCTCTCAAAACCAACAGGTTTAAGTCTCAGCATTATTTCCCCAAATGTAACAACCCTGACCATTATGCTCCCTCCGAAATTAAAATTACTATCCCTCTCTGGTAAAAAATACCTTATTCTGCACCTATAATACTACGAATGTCGAGTTTTCTGAAATATATAAATCTAAAATCAAGCTGACGTAAACCATATTTTATGATAAAATTTTTCACTCAAGTAATTTAACTCAAAAAACATCCCTCAATTTTAATAAATTAAAAAACAAAAACTAATTATAATATATGTTCATACTAATTAACACATTAAATACAGGCATCCACAAAATGAATTATAGCCATACATCTAAAAGATTAAAACCCAATATTATATAAAGGAAGAACCTATGATTGATAAAGGTCACATTGATAATGCCACAAATGCACTGCTAAACTCAAATTATACCATAGTCCTGACAGGTGCAGGAATATCTGTTGAAAGTGGAATACCTCCATTCAGAGGAGAAGGAGGATTGTGGACTAAATATGACCCATCACTTTTCACTCTCTCATACTTTATGAATAATCCTGAGCACAGCTGGGAACTCCTCAAAAAGATTTTTTACGAATCTTTTAAAAACATGAAACCCAATATCGCCCATGTTATTCTTTCCATAATGGAAAGAAAAGGCTATCTAAAAACCATAATTACACAAAATATTGATGGACTCCATCAGGCTGCAGGAAGCAGGAATGTCATAGAGTACCACGGGGGAATAGACTATCTCACATGTTTAAAGTGCAGAACAAAATACAGGGTAAATGAAAAGATACTGGAAAAGAACCCTCCAAAATGCAAATGTGGGGGCGTATTAAAACCGAATATAGTTTTTTTTGAAGAAATCATTCCCGAAGAAGTTCTTTCTGCAGTCGCTGAGGAGGTCTCAAAGGCAGAGCTTCTCATGGTAATCGGTACAACGGCAGAGATATACCCAGCAGCACAAATACCCTACGAGGTAAAAAGAAAAGGAGGAAATATAATTGAAATAAATCCCAACCCTTCCGCAATCACAGAAACACTGACTGATATTTTCATCCAGGCAAAAGCCACAGAGGCACTATCAGAGATCGGGAAGAAGCTTAAAATCATATAAATAAGATCAAAAACTCACCCATTCATCGGTCTTACTGGATTGATATAGCCGATTCATAACCTTCTGTATATAAGCTCCATCTTTAAAATCAGGTGATGCTCTTTTACCCTCAACTACACTTACTACAAAACTATACTGTGAGGCTATGTGACCCCTGAGCCATCCGATCCCGAAACGCTGACCAGGAAAATGGCCTTTCGAATCTGGATCTTTATTTACCGTTTCCAGCGCTCTGAAGCCTCTCATTCCACCTATTGGCTCTGAGGTATCTCTGGTATCATAAATGTAAAGAAAGTTGGGATCCATCAGGTTGAACTTAATTGACCCCTTTTCACCATACAGCTCAACGATCAAATCATCATTGCTACCTGCAATGACCTTGGATGCCTCGAGTGTTCCAAAACTTCCATTTTTCATAACTGCGTTTATCAGGACATGATCCTCTGCCAAAACCCGCTGAGGTTTTCCACCTTTACCGGGTCTCTGGGGATACAGGATCATACTCTGCATATGGCCTTTTTCATAATTACCAAAAATGTAGTAGAGAAGATCAAGGATATGGGAACCCATGTCGTATAGAACGCCTCCACCGGCACTATCAAGCTCCTGTCTCCATCCCCTGTAAGTATCTGGATTGAGGTTGCTGGCATGATAGTAGCACAGCCTGAAGAATAGAGGCCTTCCAAGAAAGCCCTCCTCTACAAGCTGCTTCATTTTTTTCATAGCCGGATAAAACCTGTTATGATAGGCAACCATATTTATAAGATCCAGACCCTGAGATTTAGAAACAATCTCATCTGCTTCTTCATCGGTTATACATAAAGGTTTATCCACATATAGGTGTTTCCCGGCATCCAGAGCTTTCATAATTTGGTTATGATGGGCACAGTTCGGGGTACAGATATCAATAATATCTATATCCTTTCTGTCTAGAAGATCTTCATAATTTGTTGTTGCAAATTCATACCCATAATCATCTCTGAGTTTTTCCGCTTTACTCAGAGTACGACTACAAATGCCGATTAGTTTTATCCTAACAGGAAGATTGTCATAAAACAATGGCATGTTTACATAGTTATACGTATGGGTCTTCCCCATAAATCCAGCTCCCACTACTCCAATTCCAAGTGTTCTCATATTTTCCTCCTCCTGTTTCTGGGGTCAAATAAATTACGCACTCAGATATCAATATGGCAGGAGAAAAACCATAGAATCAAGATTTTATTTATAAATATTTTTCTCAGACTCAATATGAAACCTTTACTTTCTTTCCTTTGGAAAATGATTCATTAATAGCTTTAATTATTTTTTGTACCTTAAGCCCATCCTCAAAAGTGGCCCCATACGGCTCAACTGGCTTATCATTAACCACACAATCAATAAAATGTGATATTGCATGAACATGACCATATTCCCATCCAGCATTATGTCCTGGAGGCAATATAGCGGTACAAAGAGGATGAGAGGGATCAGTAACTGAAATACTAGAAAAACCTCTCAATTCTTGGGGGAGGGGATCTGTTAGATAAACATAAAGATGGTTTAGATCTTCAAGATCAAAAAATATACTCCCTTTTGAACCATTTATCTCCCAAGTATTCTGATTTTTATGACCCGTACTTATTCCAGATGATTCAATTGTTCCTATTGCACCATTATCAAATTCGAGAAGTGCCATATTTACCTCATCAGCTTCTATTCTTTCCTCCTTACCCATCCGATTTTTTCTTATTGAATTAAACACCTTAACTATACCACACACGGTATCTATTTCTCCCACAAGGAATCTTGCCATATCTATGATATGGCATCCTATTCCCAATAGAACACCAGATCTCGTTCCCGAGGCATACCATACATTATCCGATATCTCTCTCGGATCATGACCAGGCTCCTGCAGATATCTGGCCCTAAACTGATATATCTTCCCCAAAAGTCCTTCCTTTATTAAATCATATGCAAACCTTACAGCAGGAATAAATCTATAATTATAGCAACACATATTTTTAACACCAGATTTTTTGACCGTCTCAACCATCCTTTCACTTTCTTCTACCGTTAAAGAAAGGGGTTTCTCACAAATTACGTGTTTACCATTCTCAGCAGCTGCAATGGAAGGTTCGCAATGAACATTATCCGGGGTACAATTATCAAATATCTCAATATCCGGATCAATCACCATCTCCTCCCATTTTGTATATAATCCTCTATAACCAAAACGAATTGCCGTATCTTCCAGTCTCTCTCTGTTTCTGCCCCCCATTGCAACGAGATAAGGAAAAGCAGGTGGATTCTCATAAGTGTAGGGAATCTTGAGATATGCATTAGAATGAACCTTACCCATAAAACCATAACCCAGAACACCTATCCCCACTTTTTTAATCGCATTTTTAGCATAATCTATCTCAAAATAAGCTTTCTTATCCATTATTGAACCTCCATAAAAACCTAGTTCTATAAAATTATACTCTTTACAATAGTTCACTTTCAAAATCTCACATACATATCTTCACTTTAATCGATGTTCATGGATTATTACAGCAAGTATGATAATAAACCCTGTTACCACGTATTGCCAGCTTGCTTCCACATGGAGGAGATTTAACCCATTTGCAATTATCCCAAGCAAAAGAACACCGGTTAATGTTCCCCACACACTTCCCCTTCCTCCAACAAGGGGAGTGCCTCCAATGACCACGGCCCCAATAGATTGTAGTTCAAATCCAGCACCCATTGTAGGAATAGCCGAGCTAATCCTGGAAGCAAGGACAAGAGAAGAAAGCCCAGCGAGAAATCCACACAACATGTAGTAAATTATCTTGTAGCGTTTTACATTTATTCCCGCAAGATAGGTTGTATATTCGTTACCACCTATTGCATAAGCAATTCTTCCAAGCCGCGTATACCTAAGAATAAAAAAACATATTAGCATTATGGAAAAAAACAGAATTACAATAAAAGGAATTCTCCATACCATTGCACTCCCAATGAACTCAAATTTTTCTCCAAGATCGGTTATTGGATAACCTTCAGTTATTATAATTGCAACTCCCTGAAACATAGTCATAGTACCAAGAGTGAGGATAAAAGGATGTGCGCGTGTATGGGCAGCAAGAGTACCGTTTATAAATCCCATAAAACACCCTGTAAGAAGTCCAATCACTATGGGATAACCAACAGGAATGCCTGCCTTCAAGAGCTTTCCCACTATTACTGCTACTACGGATATAGCAGAACCAACTGATAAATCAATCCCCCCCGATATCATCAATATCGTCATCCCCATGGAGAGTACACCCAATGTGGAAACCTGCTGTAAGATATTTCTTATATTTCTAGCCGAAAGAAACACCGGTGTGGATATGCCAAGAATAATCACCAGCAAGATTAGAACAGAAATAATACCCCATTGTTGAATATTAATTATCTGTTTTAAACCAGTTATTATTCTATCTTTGCTTGCTTGATTTCCCAAGCGCAAATGATAATACCTCCTCTCTTGTAGTCTGTTTTGTTATCAATTCTGCCACCATCCTTCCATTACTCATAACCAATATGCGATGGCTCATGTTCATAAGTTCATCCATATCGGAGGTAACCATAATTATACATTTACCTTCTTCCACAAGTTTTTTCATAATCCTGTGTATTTCCTCCCTTGCGCCCACGTCAACTCCCTGAGTTGGTTCATCCATAATGAATACCTCAATTCCTTTATAAAGCCATTTTGCCACCATCACTTTCTGACGGTTCCCACCACTCAGATATTTTACCTCCTGCCTATGATCTCTGGTCTGAATGTTTAGAACCCTTATAAAATATCCAGCAATGTCCCGTTCCTCGGAAAGGATCAAAAGAGGTCCCCTACTGATTCCAGAAAGGTTTGCTATCGTAATATTACCTGAAACACTCATAGAAGAAATCAATCCATATAAATCCCTCTCCGCCGGTATGTAACATACCCCTTTCTTTATCAATTCCTCCATAGGGAATCCCTGAACTTCTTCCCCCATAAACATTATCTTCCCACTATCGGGTGATTCTACACCTGCAATCACTCTCAAAAGCTCGCTTCTCCCAGAGCCAACTGTACCTGCAATGGCTAGAATCTCACCTCTTGAAACCTTAAAACTTATATTCTCAAAAATCCCCTTTCTGGTAAGATCCTCAACTTCAAATACTATCTCTTTAAAGTTTTCCCTATCAATTCGAGTGATTAAAAGTTCTTCCCCAACCATCGCCTTCACAAGAATGTCTTTATTTATCTCTTCAATACCCTTTTGCAGAACCATTTTACCATCTCTGAACACTGTTACTCTATCAGCTATTCTAAAGATCTCATCTAAACGATGTGAAATATAAATTATGCCAACCCCACTTTTTTTAAGCTTCGCAATTATTTTAAATAAGTTATCAATCTCCGCTCTCGTGAGGCTGGCAGTTGGTTCATCCATGATTACAATCTTAGCTTTTTTATACAATGCTTTGGCTATCTCTACAGCCTGCTGCTCAGCGCTGCTTAACTTTTTTACAACCAGTTTAGGTTCTACATCAAGGTTAAGATCTTTAAATATCCTCTCAGCTTTACTGAAAAGTGTTTTCCACTGCACAATCCCAAAAGAGTTCCTAGGCTCACTTCCTATGAGGATATTTTCTCCAACAGTTAAATCAGGTATCAGATTTCTTTCCTGGTAGATTGTAACAATACCAAAATCATGTGCAATCCTAGGAGTCAATTCTCCAATAGGTGAACCCTCTACTTCTATCCTACCTCTATCCCTCTGGTATACCCCTGAAAGTATTTTTATAAAAGTAGACTTCCCCGCTCCATTTTCGCCAACAATAGCATGAACTTCCCCTCTCCTCAATTCAAAATCCACATCAGAAAGAACTTCAATACCAGCAAAACTTTTTGAAACCCCATTAACTTTTAAAAGTGGATTTTCCAAACTCATCTATCCTCATCTTAACTCAGGAGATAAATACAGCAAATACTTTCAAAAAACACATTACTTTACGAAATCTCTTAATATTTTTATACCCGATCCCTCTTATTTCGCCGATTCCAGAATAATACGATTATACCGATTGAGAATATTAATTTCAATTAATATCCAGCTACTGTAGCAAATTCATGTCTCAACTTTCCAAGGTCGAGCTGTAAAGTAGCCCTTATTGACTCTTTTGTAGGTTCCCATGGTACAGCTTCATCTACATTTTCCTTGGTTATAACCTTCATAGGAGTTATGGTCAATTTTGGAACTTCTTTTCCTTGCAAATGTTCAACGAGCATCCTCACTGCAAGTGCCGCTTCCTGCGAAGGAGACCAACCCACTGTGGCTTTTATCTTCCCTTCCGCTATAGCTTCCAGACCATATGGAGCACCATTCTGCGACACAATAACTACTTGATCTGCTTTTCCGGCTTCCTCAAGTGCCTTAATTGCACCCAGAGCCATATCTTCATTCTGGACGAAAACCGCCTTAAGATCTGGAAAACCTGTTATTAGATTCTGCATTTGATTGAATGCTTTTTGTCTATTCCAATCACCAGGTACAGAAGCAACCACCTCGAGATTTGGATTCTTTTTAACCTGTTCGATAAATGCATCTCTATAGCACTCTGCATCTCCTCTTCCTGGAAGACCCATAATGACAGCCACCTGCCCTTCAGGTACATTTTTGGCAACCCATTCACCAATAATACTGCCAGAAAGATGACAATCGGCCTGGATCGATCCTACCATTTTATCCATTAACTCAGGATTATATCCAAAAATAGTGAATATGGGAATTCCAGCATCATATGCTTTTTCAATTCCTGCTTTTAAAGCAGACAAACTTACCGAAAAGAGCACAATTCCATCGACCTGCTGGGTTATGGCGTCCTCAATACTTGCAATCTCCCTATCCGGTTTCATATCTGAAATATAGCCCATTATATCCACACCCATCTCTTCAGCCATCAACTTTGCCCCATCAAAACCAAATTTATAGTATGGCTCATTGGTAGGTCTGATGTATGCAATTTTGAGCTTTTTTGCTTCTTCTTTTCCTCCACCAGCAAACAGAACTGTAGTTGTCGCAGATAAAAGAATAATAACCAGAATCAAAAAAATTACCCTCTTCATTTCCTATACCTCCTACTTTTAATTTTTGATTTAAATCAATAAAGCAAGATGTTAGATTAATTTTTATAATTTTATATCACCCCCCGTAAAAGATTGAATGTATTATCTGATGTTCCAGCTTAAACCTCAATTATTTCTTTACATTATTTTAGAAGCATTATACAATTCACCAAAATACCTTGTCTTTAATAATGTTTCAGTGAAATATTTTATACATTTATTTTTCATATATGCCCCAGGTACTACCTATATACAAAGAACATGGTAAAACCTACCATGCTGATACATGTCAACCTCTCGTCCAGGCGGTAAAAAATGGACAAGTTCAACTACATGCACTTGTACGAGGCGGATATCCCGGAGAAAGACTTAAACCAGATGAACTTCCTGGAATAAGGAGTATAGGATTCTGGGATGCTGTTGGTCAACAAGACTGGGGCCTAGATTATCACAGAAATGAAGGGATTGAAATTACCTTTCTTGAAAATGGTAGCATGCCTTTCTTAGTTGATGATAAAAAATATCTTCTTAAACCCGATGACCTCACTGTAACACGCCCCTGGCAACCTCATAAGGTGGGAGCTCCAAATATTAATGCGGGACGTCTTTATTGGATCATTTTGGATGTTGGTGTACGTCGTCCCAATCAAAACTGGAAATGGCCTAAATGGTTTGTAATTGCACCAAAGGATCTAAATGATCTTACAACAATACTTAGATACAACGAGCAACCAGTATGGCACGGAAATCTTGAGATAAGAAACTGCTTCCAAAAAATAAGGCAAGTATTATTAAATAAGAATCTTGATAGACGTGTTTCACATCTCACATTATATATAAACGAAGTTTTCCTCTATTTATTGGAACTTTTCAAACACAGTAATATTAAGTTAAACCCAAACCTAACTAGTTCACAAAGAACCGTTGAGCTTTTTCTGCGAGATATTTCTAAAAATATCAAAAATCTTTCCTATGATTGGAAAATTAAAGAAATGGCTCATCATTGCGGAATGGGGCTAACACAATTTATATACTATTGCAAACAACTAACCAATATGACACCAATGCAGTTCTTGAATTATTATAGAGTGAAATACGCAGAAAACTTCTTGGTAAATAATCCTGAAATGAGTATCACAGATATTGCTTTCACATGCGGGTTCTGCACAAGTCAATATTTTTCAATAATTTTTAAAAAACAAGTCGGGATGACTCCTAAAGAATACAGAAAAAAACTGATATTAAACAAAATATCATAATTCAAAATTTTTATTCATAAATTGAAAAAATGGTATTATAATTAAAAGGAAATTTTTTGTAATCCTTTACAATTTTTTATATCGGACAAAACATAACCAAAAATACCTACCATTTTCAGGAGAAGGAAACATGGAAGAAGAAAAAAAAGAAACTCTGGAAAATCTGAGAAAAGCAGTTTTTGAGTACGACAAGGAGCTTGCCCAGGCTTCAGCAAAGAAAGCGGTGGAACAGGGAATAGATCCACTCGAGGCACTTGATGTAATGACAGTGGCTATAAGAGAAATTGGAGATGCATTTGGAAGAGGAGAACTATGGCTTCCCGACCTGGTTGGAGCTTCAGACGCGATGCAAGCAGCAGTTCCAATTCTTGAGGACGAAATTAAAAAAAGAGGTGAAACCAGAAAACCATTGGGGATAGTAGTGGCTGGCACTGTATTTGGGGATATACATAATATAGGCAAAACAATGGTTACCACATTGCTAACTGCAGCTGGATTTCAGGTATACGACCTTGGAGTAAATGTCCATGCAAAAGGATTTATAGATGCAATCAAGAAATACAATCCCGACCTGCTCGCAATGTCGGCTTTAATGACAACAACATGTACCGAGCAAGAAAAGGTTATTAAAGAACTGGAAAAGGAAGGGCTTAGAGAGAAGGTAAAGGTTATGGTAGGAGGTGCAGCTGTAACCGAGGAGTTTGCAAAAAGCATTGGAGCAGACGGATACGATCCCACTGCACCAGGGGCAGTTGAGCTGGCATTAAAATTACTTGGGAAATAGAGACCTGGTTAGAATAATTTTTCGACTCATTGAACTCTTATTTTTTTACTTTAATTCAAAAAAATTAGAAATGGATAACCGTTCAGAACAAATTTTCTGAGTGACGTACCATTAATAGCCTGAATCGGCAATTGCATAAATTGAATGAAACTGATAAAGGATCCCTATCCTGGGATAATGCCAGGAAGGAAGTCTTCAGGCATCTAAACTACATCATTACCAGCTGGAGAACAAAGTAACAAAGTAAAAATAATGTATTGATAAAAAATAACTTTTAGGCATCATTGACAATCACCTATTTAAGGAGGAAACTAAATGGCCTTACGTGGTTTTTTGAGAAAAATACCAACATTTAAAGTTTTGACAGATGAACAGGTTGAACAAATACACCAGAGTACCCTGGACGTTCTATGGGAAACAGGATGCAAGGTGTATCACGAGAAGGCACTGAAGGTTTTTGAAAAAGCAGGTTGCAAAGTTGACTTTGATTCCAACCTTGTGAAATTCCCCCCTGGACTTGTCGAGGAATCACTGAGAAAATGTCCCAGTTCATTCAGAGTTAAGTCCAGGAATCCAGACCACGACCTCATTCTAAGCTCCGACCATGTAGTTTTCTTTAACTTTCCAGGCCGGGATACAGTCGATCTGAACACCTGGGAGTCACGTCCACCAACAAGACAGGAACATGTAGATCTGGTGAGAGTTCTCGATGCTCTCCCCACAGTTCATTTCCTAAACAATTATCCTTACTTCGGATACGAAGGCATTCCTGAGGTAATGAAAGAAATGGAGGGGGCCGTAATAAGGCTCACTTACTCGACAAAAATAACCATGGAGATAGCGAACAATGATTTAGATCAATTTACGTTTCAGATAGCAAAGGCACTTGGAACAGAGATTTTTGCAAATCCCAATACCTCATCCCCGCTTACATGCTACACAGATCAAACAAATGCCTGTTTCCTTGCAGCCGAGTATGATCTGCCGAGCATGATCTGGGATGGAGCCACAATGGGCAGTACAGCCCCTGCCAGCATTGCCGGAGCTGTGGTCCTGGCAAATGCTGAGCTTATGCCATATATTATACTACTGCAGCTTTTAAAACCGGGCCTCAGGGTTGCTGTTGCAGATCTGGTACTACCACAGAATATGAGAACCGGAGCCCCCGTCTTCGGTGATATCGGAGTATCTCTACATCTTGCAGCTTTTAATCAGATATGGAGAAGATACGGTATCCCAACGGTTGCATCTTCCTCCGGGGTAAGTAACTCAAAGTACATAGGTTTCCAACTAGCGTATGAAAAAACCATCCCATCTCTTATCAGTGCAATGTCAGGTTCAAGTGCTGTTCAGATCCACAGCAGTGTATACGGAGAAATATCCGCACACCCCGTGCAGGCGGTTCTAGACGATGACATCGCCAACATGATAGGCAGATTTCTTGAAGGTATCGAATTGAGCGAGGATGCGGTTGCAACTGATCTGATCAACAAAGTTGGTCCTATACCAGGTCACTTCCTCAGCGAGGAACATACAAGAAGATGGTGGCAGAGGGAACAATGTGTAACAAAAAGCTCAGATAGACTGACATACCCCGAATGGGAAAAAGCTGGGAAAAAGAACGAGATCGAATATGCCAAACAACGGGTAGAAGAAATACTTGCGACTCATAAAGTTGCAAAACCACTGACGCCTTCAGAGGAGGAAGAGGTAAACAGAATATTAATAGAGGCGAGAAAGTACTACAAGGATCAGGGGATGATTTCAGAGAGCGAATGGGCTACATACAAAGAAACCGTCAAGAGTGAGGGAAGACCTTTCTGATTATCGTTACTATATGACGTGCAGCTTTTTATCTGACTATGGTCTAATAACCTCTACTATGAGGCTGATAAATCGTTCAATCCGACCATTCAGCCGTAAAATCAACTCATCCTCAGGAGGTCAAAGGTGACATCGAGGGAAAGAATATTGTCAAGCATAGCACATAAGGAGCCGGATAGGATTCCCGTGGACATTGGTGCCACACCAAGTTCAGGAATCTCAGCAATTGCTTATAGCAATCTAATGAAATATCTAGGTATAGAAGGGCATGTGCGGATTTATGATGTTGTTCAACAACTAGCAATACCAGAGGACTGGTTTATTGAAAGATTTAGAATTGATGCACTTGATATAGGCAGAACTTTCAACACCGAGCCAAAAGATTGGTATGAAATCAAACTTAGAAATGGTGATACGGGCGAATATCCATCCTGGTTTCATCCCGTCCAGAACAAGGATGGAAGCTGGAGCGTATACGACGAGGAAAATACCCTTATAGCAAAGATGCCAGCTGGAGCCGACTTTTTCGATCAGGCATGTTTTCCCTACATAGATGGATACCCCGAAGACTTTCAGGAACTTCCCAGGGCTATGGGTAAGGTTTTATGGGCCGCACTTGTTCACAGTCCATGGGATAATATGAACATACCTGACTTCTGGGATGAACTCAGGAATAGAGCCCTCAAACTTCGCGAAAACACGGATAAGGCTCTCATTATTGTGGCCGGTTGTAACCTGTTTGAATGGGGTACATTTCTGAGAAGGATCGATAATTTCCTAATGGACCTGGTAATGGATCAAAAGAACGTTGAAAGATTACTGGATAGCCTTATGGAACAACACATACCTTTCCTCGAAAAGGTTTGCCAGTCCGTCGGCGACATTGCCGACATAATAAGGTTTGGCGATGATCTGGGAATGGACAGCGGGCCATTTATGAGCCCTGAAATATACAGAAAATTGTTCAAACCCCGCCATAAAATGCTGTGTGATTTTGTCAAAAAACACAGTAAAATGCACACTTTTATCCATTCATGCGGATCTATCTATCAATTAATACCAGACTTAATCGAAGCAGGTATCGAAATTATCAACCCAGTTCAAACCAATGCAAAAGATATGGAACCAGAAAAATTAAAAAAAGAATTTGGGAGTGATGTAACATTCTGGGGAGGAGGTGCAGACACAAGAGCTGTGCTGAACAGGGCAAAGCCAAATGAAGTCAAAGAACATGTAAAGAGGAGGCTTGAAATATTCTCAAAGGGCGGAGGCTTTGTGTTCAACACAGTTCACAATATTCTTCCAGATGTTCCACCGGAAAACATATTGGCAATGTTCGAAGCCATAGAAGAGTTTAACGAGGGATTTTAGATTTTAATAGAAGAATCCAGGGAGAAATTAAACTTAATCCAATTTTTATTTGAAAACGATAAAACTAATAGCCTTATTTTTATGTGCAAAAGTTCTTAATTAATATATCTCTAGTTAACTTTTTCTGATTTACTCCCAAGGTACATGTCAATACCCTGAGCAGCACGGTGACCGTCTGCAATAGCATGAATTATATCGGGGCCGTGTACTATATCCCCTCCGGCAAAAAGCCAAGGTATCTTTGTTCTGCCATACTCATCGGTAACTATCCTGCCCCTAACAATTTCAAGATCATCCAGTATTTCTTTATCCAAATAACTATAATCTGGGGCCTGTCCTATGGCCTCAACTATCATATTACCCTCATAGTCTTCAACATCTGTTTCATCTACCTTTGGATTGAAGCGCCCCTCCTCATCAAAAATGCTTAAACATTTAACCGTTCTCAATCCTCTTATCCTGCCATTCTCATCAAATAAAACCTCTTTTGGAGACCTACCAGGCTTAATCACAAGACCTTCCTCACCTCCCTCCTCTATCTCCTCTTGGTCGGCGAGCATCTCACCAGCTTTTTCAAGACATGTCAGCGTTATGTTTACCTTGCCAAACTTTTCCATCTGCAATCTCGCTAAAGATCTTCCTATATCAAATGCTACATTCCCACCGCCTATAATAACCACCTTCTCACCTACTTTTATCTTTTCTCCAGAAGCTATTTTTTCCAGCAGATCAAGTGCCTGATAACAACCCTCTGAATCAATGCCCTTTATTCCCGTACTTCTCGGTTCAGGAAAACCGGTTGCTATAAAAACCGCATCAGATTCTTCTTTTATTTTCTTAAATTCTATATCCTTTCCGACCTTAGTATTGAGCTTAATCTCAACTCCCATCGATTTTATAATATCAATGTCTCTGTCAAGAGCACTCTCAGGAAGCCTGTATTTCGGTATCCCATACCTCATTATTCCACCAGGTTTGGCCTTGGCTTCATAAATAACAACCTGGTATCCCATCAGTGACAGATAGTAAGCTGCACTCAGTCCAGATGGACCACTACCAATTATACTCACCCTTCTTTTAAGTTCTGGGCCTTTAAAAATGCTTATTATTTCCTTTATCTTTCCCGTCTCAAGATTATCCACCGCATATCTCTTGAGCCATCTAATCGCGACTGGCTCTCCACGATATCCAATAGAACACGCAGTCTCACATTTATGTGTACAAACCCTTCCACAGACACCTGGTAGGGGATTGTCCTCATAAATCTTTCTTACAGACTCTGTGAGATTCTCATCATAAATGGCTTTTATATAATCAGAGATCTTCATGTGAGCCGGACAAACCTCTTCACAGAGACTGCATTCAAGACATCTTAAAGCTTCCCTCTTTGCCTGTTCTTCCGTATATCCCTTCATCTCCTCAATAAACGATCTTACCCTTTCACTGGCAGGTAAAATTTCCACAGGTTCTCTCTCGGGATCAAATAAGGTAAAATTAAGGTCGGAGATAAACCCTTCAAAGTATTGTTTCCGGTGATTGAGACTTGCCTGGAATATCGAATAAGCCTCGGGTTTTACAAAATGCTCTGTATCTATCTTTTCATCCTTTGGAAGATAGACAAAACTATCCGTTGCATGATCAATATGTATGTAATCACGGGACAAACGTAGGGATCCCGGCGGACATATGTCCACACAAAGAGCACAAAAGCAGCAACGCCCATAGTCAATTTGCGGACGTTCATTCTTCTTGCCGGGTTCGGGAACAATCTCCGGTATCTCAATCATGGTAATTGCACTATTCGGGCATATATCCGCACAATTACCACAACCTGTGCACTTTTCCCAATCATTTAAGTGAAAGCCTCTGTATCTGGGCGATGCCTCCCTTGTCTCAAATGGAAACTTAAAAGTTATCGGCTTCTTAAAAAGAAACTTAAGAGTCTTAATAGGGGTAACAGAACTCTTTTTTTCTGCCGTATTCTTCATCGCTCGCCCCTCTCTATCTATCAATTTCAGGTGCTACAACGTAAAGACTGATCATAATATTCCCAACATCAGAAATATTTGCACCTCTGAGCAATTTTTCAAGTATTGGTATACCATGCATGAAAGAAGGGGTACGGAAATGTACCCTATAAGGTTTATTACCCCCATCACTAACAAGATAAAGTCCAAGTTCTCCCCTGGAGGATTCAACCCTTACATATGCATCTCCTGCCGGTATATTCCATTTGAAGGGATTGGGAGTTCTTTTATATACCTTTCCCTGCGGAAGTTTTTCCAGACATTGCATTATAATAGAAGCACTTTGAAGCATTTCATCCCTTATTACCCATATCCGTGAATATGCATCTCCATCCTCACGTGTAGGTACATCGAAATTAACATTTGCATAAGCGGCATAAGGTTCTATCTTTCGGATATCATACTGAAGGCCTACAGCGCGTAAAACCTGCCCAGTTGCACCCAGTTCTATGGCTTCTTCTCTGCTAATTTTCCCAATCCCTTTTGCTCTCTCATAGAACAATCTGTTGTTAAAAAACGCCGCATCAAACTCAGGAACATGATTACCCAATGCTTTCAAAAAGTTCATTACTTTATCTTCAAACCCCTGGGGTAGATCGCGTCTCACTCCCCCAGGGCAGATGTAAATATGATAAACCCTGCCGCCCATAAGTTCTTCGAACAGATCAAGTATAAAATCCCTGTATGCCATTGCCCATTGAGCTACAGTATCAAGTCCAAGCATATTAGCATATGCCCAGCATCCAAACAAATGGGAAGCGAGACGGGAAAGCTCCAAAACTATCGTTCGTATATATTGGGCACGTTCAGGAACATCAATTTCTGCCAACTTTTCAACAGCCATTGCGTATACCATCTCCATTGAATCAGGCTCAACTACGTTCATTCTGCACACCATTGGAAAATTCTGAACCCAATTTCTGTATTCCATCAGTTTTTCAAATCCCCTGTGCAGATAGCCTGGATTAGCCCTGGCTTCAACTATAGTATCCCCCTCCACGGATAACGTTATGCTGAAATTTCCAACCATACCAATGTGCTGGGGTCCAAAATAGAGTTCTAACTCACGTCTACTCATTTACTTTCCTCCAGAGTGGGTATACCCTCGAAGGTCTCTTTAACATACTTCCGTGTGTCAAAATCTTTTCTGAACGGTGGTATATCGTTCCAATTTTCAAGAAAAAGTGGGATAAGTCTCGGATTCCCTTCAAATCTAATTCCAAATAGCTCATGTATCTCTCTTTCATAGGTTTGCGCATTCTTGTATACATTAATCGCTGATTTAAACTCAGCGCGATCCCTTGATATTCTTGTTTTCACCATAATCCTTAATGGATCATCAATTTTTCCTATTTGGTAAACAAGCTCAAACTCTCCTTCTTTAATCCAATCAACACATGATATTGCAACAAGGTAATTAAATCCTCTGCTTTTCAAAAACTCCAATAGATATATAGCCAGATCCTTCTTTATCCTTATTTTAAGCCTGTTTTTTTCTGTACTATCAATAACTGCATCACTAAAAAGTATTTTAATCTCTCTTTCAATCTCTTTTCCCATCATAATCACTCCCTTTGAAAGCCATAATTATCCTTTTTCACCGAGTGGATAAAGGGGTGGCCATTCAAGTTTTCCCAGAACCTTCTCTTGATTTTTTCTGTAGTACTCATAATTCTCTCTATACCTTACGTACCCTGTTGCTGCCCCCTTTTCAATCATCATCCAGAGTTTGGTAACACCTATAAATATCGCCTCTGGTCTGGGCATGCAACCTGCAATCCACCCGTCTATCGGTATATATTTATCCAAATGTTTAATGGTATTATAAGAATCCCAGTACATACCTCCATTTATTGGACACGAACCAAAAGCAACCGTATATTTTGGCTCAGGCATCAATTCATACGTTCTGATAATTGCCTTCAGTGTTTTAAGAGAAACATAACCTGTAATCATAAAGAGATTTGCATGTCGTGGGGAAGGGGCAGCCATCACTCCGAAACGTTCTGCATCCCACCGTGAAGTTATAACCGGGGGCACCTCAATTATCCCACAACCGGTACAAAAATACACTGCCCATAATGAGTACTTATGCCCCATCTTACCAGGTTGTTTGATCCATTTGGATAGTTGATTACGATCCATTTTTACTGCTCCTATAGCATGTAAGTACCATTTTTAATATCAGCATCCCAACGTGAATTGATATACCTACTTTATCCACTCTGGAGTTGGGTCCCGTAATTCAATGTCCCATATTTTAACACGCCATTAAGTTTACCAAGGCATTAACCTCAAAGTGCATCTTATAACTATCTTCCAGAAATCTTAACGAGTATCAATCCCACAAATGAAATCAATGCTGGCCATCTCCATAGATATTTAACCGCCTGCTCTATCCTGTAACGTGGAAATATGCCGTTTACAAAAGAAACTAGTATGAATACCACACACATTTTAACAAAGAAAAACCCGATATTTACTCCTCCCCCAAGAAAGAGGTCTACAAAGATTGCTGTTGTAATAAAAACACTGAAAGCATGTTCAATATGGTATAGTGCAAGATATTTTCCACCATATTCAATTATAGGCCCTGAGGCTATCTCCTGGGGGGCCATTGCAACGTCGAAAGGCCTCATCCCCATCATCGCAGGTAAAATCAAAAGATACGCAATCCCAGGCAAAACAAGCGGCCATTTAAAAATAGCCCAGGTATCACTCTGCTGTAATTTAACAATTTCTGCGAAAGAGATTGTCCTGTAATGAACCATTACTGAAAGGATTATTAAAATAAAGGGAACTTCATAGCCAAGTGCTAAAATTAGTTTTCGAGATATACCAATACTAATATTTGGATTGGCAGCTTCTCCCCCACTTAATGCAATACCTATGGGAGCAAACAGCAAGAGGTAAAGTACCACCAATAACCCCCCGGAGTTTTGCAAAGGACAAATTTTCCCAAATGGGATAAAAAGTAGGACTACTAAAGAACCAGCAAGAGATAGTATCATACCCAATGTAAACAAAGAACCATGAGAAATGCCCTTCTGAGAAAAAAATCTAATGATATCAATTAAGGGTTGCAAAAGAGGGGGACCATATCTACGGTGAATCCGTGCAATAATCTTCCTAAAAAGGCCCATAAAGAAAATTCCAATTATAAATGCAATGATTGGATAAATCACCATTTGAATTATTTTGATTACCATGGTTTGAGCCCCACTTTGATAAGTATTAGAATGGCTAAAAATAGAATAATGTAGATTACATAATAGCCTACATCTCCCGTATATACCCTCCGCACGCCGTAACACAATTTCTGAGTCCATCCAGCTAACTTCATATAGAATTCATCTACAAAATCTCTTAGGTAAGGAGTGATCATCCGATATAAAGGCTTATAGAACTCAACTGTGTAATGGTATTTATCTTTCGGTATATATGCGCCAGCAGCGTAATTGCTGTCCTGAGCAACCAACACAACTTTCTGCCCTGACTTAAAAATCAACCAGACAACAATAATAGCAACTATACTGGCAGTGAAAATATTAACGGCGTTCAACACCCCCGTTTCAGAACCAATCCCCCAAATATTAACATTTAAGGATTCAAAACCGAAGGAAGTGTCAATAGCATTGATAATCTTCAAAGGAATACCAGGCAATATCCCAAACAAAATAATAATGAGGCTATAAATTAATATTGGTAATTGCATGTCAAAAGGTGCTTCCTTCACATTTTCAAATCTCTCAGGAAGCTGACCGAGGAACATATTATGTAAAAACTTGTAAAGTGAAAGAATAGTCCCCCAAGTCCCTATCAATGCAGCAAATGCTAAAAATGGATATCCTTCCAATATTAATGCTTTGTAAATTAACCACTTCGATACAAACCCACTGGTTAACGGAATACCGATTAATCCACAGGTACCCACCAATGCTCCAATAAAGGTTATAGGCATTTTCTTGATGAGACCGCCCAATGAGTTTAAATCTCTAATTCCCTTAGTCCGATATTCTACTGCACCCACAACCAAAAATAGAAGTGCTATATAAGAGGTATAATTTATAAGATGAAATATACCGCCAGCAACCGACAAACTACTGCCTAACACTACACCGAGAAATATATAACCACCCTGTCCCACACCATGCCAGGCCAGCAGCCTTTTTGAATCGTTCTGCAACATAGCGATAAATGTTGGAATTACTATATTTATAGCCCCTATCCAGGCAAGTATGTAATGAAAACTATTACTTTCTAAACTTAGAAAAAGCTTCAAGCCAACTAACGTAAAGAAAACCAAAACAAATCCATACATTCCCATCCTGACCAATATTCCTGAAAGAACAGCCGAAAAGGGAGAGGGTGCTTCCGAGTGAGCCGGAGGAAGCCAAGAGTGAAACGGCCATACAGCATTTTTTACTCCAAAAGTGACAAAGAGTAAGATTAGAAGAAATAAAACATATCCGTGAGATGAAGACCTAATAAAGGGAACAAGTTCTGCAATAATTAAAGTTCCATAATTTGCATAAAGCGATAATATTACGACAAGCATGCACACAGAACCGATAATAGACATAATAATATACTTGATTCCAGCAGCCAGTGCGGGACCTTTGTTATAACTTATAAGCAAAAATGCCGACCATGACATAATCTCCCAGAATATATAGAACGAAACCAGATCACCCGATAACACAATTCCCAACATTCCAGCGTTTACAAGAAGCATCATGAGATAATAAAAGTCAGTATTTTCCCTTTCTCTTATATAGCTCAATGAAAAAATTATCGATAGTAGTCCTACAAAAGCTATGGTGATTGCGAAAAACCATGAGAGCATATTAAGCCTAAGAATGAGGGGAACACCTAAAAAATTTTCACAATATATCACTTTACCCGATTTTCCATACAGGTATGAAACGACTACCAAAACTACCAAGGATGTAACTACTGCAAGGAGATCACGCAATGCAGACGATATCTTTCCAATTAGATATATTAAGAAGGCACTGCCAAACGCAACAACAAGTAAAAGTTTGAGGTAGAACTCAACATTCATCCTAATACTCCCCTGATATAAACAGTTCTTTTTAATAATTCAGATGCTGCATTGTTCAGCACACCCGTAATTATGTATGGATACAATCCAACAGCTAATATCATAATAACGAGAATTATAAGAGGAATAATAGCTATCGGTGGAGCTTCACGCCTTTCTATCGGCTCCTTACTCTCCTTGAAATAAAACACTTGGATTACTTTAAAGAAATATACCGCCTCAATCACAGTACCAAAAAGTACTATCATAATAAGAACAATTGGAAGAAAGCCTCCTTTTGATAGCGCCGCCTTTACAATTAAAAACTTACTTGGAAAACCAACAAAAGGAGGGAGACCAATTAGCGAAAAGGCTCCCACTGTAAATGCTAAAGATGAAACGGGCATTTTCTTGCCCATTCCTTCAAGGGCACTGATTTCCATTGATCCAGTTCTACAAATCATATATCCAGTTGAAAGAAATAAAAGTGATTTACTCAATGCGTGATTTATAAACTGAAAAATCCCCGCGGATATGCCATTACTCGATCCAAGAGCAAGAGCAAACAATATTAATCCAATCTGCCCGGTACTTGAAAAGGCAAGCATTCTCTTAATATTATGTTGACTAAAGGCAGAGAACTCTCCTATCAGGAGCGTTGCAACTGCCACAACGACAAGCAAAAATAGAATATCAGTCGATCCAAATATGGTATATACTATCCTTATAATTACATAAATCCCCATTTTTATTGCTATCCCTGACAAAACAGCACTTATTGTTGAAGGCGCAGAAGAATGAGCATCGGGAAGCCAGGCATTAAGCGGAAATATTGCAGCCTCCACTCCAACACCCGTTATGAACAAAATAAGTGGAACATAAATATGAATTGGATGTGAGGTTTTTATATTTTGGGCAATCGATGCCATATTCAGCGTTCCAAATTGACCATAGATCAAAGCAATTGCAATAAGCATAAGAGTGGAACCAATAGATCCCTGTATCAGGTATTTTGAAGCGGATTCTACACCTGCTTTATCTCCAGAATAAGCAACAAGAGCATAGGAGGATATGCATAGAATCTCATAAAACACAAATAAGTTAAAGATATCAGCTGTAAGCACTACACCTGTTGCCCCAGTAAGAAGCAAAAGATAAAGCATATGATATTTTTGTGTTGCCCCTTCCTTTATGTAACCAATTGCATAAAGAGATACAGCAAAACCAATCAGTGAAATCACAACTGTAAATAAAACACCTAAAGTTCCCGCATATATATTGATACTGAAAGGATGTACGAATCCACCGATAGAACTCACCACAGGCTTTCTAATCACAACCGGAAGAAATATTAAGGACAAAATGAGGTTAAATAGTAAAACAATTGGAGGAATAAACTTCTCAATTTTTCGTGAAATCAATCCAAATAATGGTATCAAAAATGAAAAACCAAGGGGAACTACAATTAGCAGTACAGGATCTGGCATTTTACATCTCCATAAAAAATATCCACCAATAATCTTGATACAGATGCGGAAATGTCTAATTACAGAAGTCAAACATAAAATTAAGTCAACTATCTAAAAGAACTATCAATTGCATACTATTATCCTACCATCGCTGTTCCTTTATTTTTCGCATATCAAGAGTTCTATAGTGTTGAAACAGACGCACAGCGAGAGAAAGTGCCAGCGCTAGCACCGCAACACCAATTACTATAGCTGTGAGTACTAGTGCATGCGGTACGGGATCTACCATTAACCTTGGATTAAGATTTGGTCGCGAAAAAACCGGCGCCGTCCCTTTTCTAATATATCCCAACGAAATAAGGAAGAGATTTACACCAGTATCTGCAATATTTATCCCTATTATCATTTTGATCAAATTCTGTTTGGCTATGAGTATAAATAATCCTATAAATACTAACCCGAATGAAGCTATATAATAGATATAACTGTTTATAAAACTCATCATTAACCCCTCACGAAAATGTGTTCCATGAAACTTATTTGAATATAAACACCAGGCCTCAAGGAAGAGTGCCCTTTTATCAAACACCTATCTAAAGTAATTCAGCTATTATTCCCGCAAGTTCCGAACCAACCTTAAATCCTATGGCAATATATAAAACCGGGATTATTCCCGCACTGAATAATTCACCCGGAATCCCCTTGGGCATAAAATTGCTGAGAAAGTAACCTCCAAAAATAAAACCCAGTAGTCCTACTACGACGAAAATCAAACCTCCAAGCGATTCAAAAAGCACGAAGTTTTTATTTTCTGAGTTTCTTCCTTTACAACCAAGATAGACCAACACAAATGCCGATGCTATTATTGCACCCCCCTGAAAACCTCCCCCTGGGGTTAGATGACCATGAATAAATATGTAAGTACCAAAAAGTAAAATTAATGGAAATAAAAACCTACACCCCGTATTGAGTACAAGACTTGCCGGTGTTTTGGTATTTTCCCCTTTTTTTCTCTCAAATGTGTATACAACGGCCCCAAGACCCAGGGCTGCTATAAACAAAACTGTAACTTCTCCAAGCGTATCAAATCCACGGTAATTCAACACCACCGATGTTACAATATTCACGGCACCAGTTTGCTCTACACCCTTATCTATATAATAGGTTCCCACCCTGGTTTCTGAAATGCCAAAAGGTATTTCTACAACTGTTAAAATAATTGCAAATGCAACAACACAAATTAAAAGGATACCTATTACAATTCTCATCTCTTACCTCTTTTGATTAAATCAAAATTCAAAAAACAATCTGTTACTCAGCAACAACATCAATCTTCGTATCTCTTTGTCTTCTTGATCGCAATGAGAAAAATTACAATAACCAGTGCTGTACCTATCGATGCCTCAGCCATTGCAACATCAGGCGCCTGTAAAAAATAGAAGAGTATAGCAGCTATAAGACTCACAACAGAAGCAGCAATCACCGCATTAACCAAATCCCTGAAAACCACAGCACATATAGCACTGATAATCATCATAGCTACCAAAAAAGTAACAAATATCATTTTACTTCCCTGTATTCATCAAATTCTTTGCTTTTATCAACAATACTCTTTTCCCAAAGTGGTACACCAATCCTCTTTGATGCCCTACCAAGTGCGTGATTCGAAATTGGATTTGTAAGTAGTACAAAAAATGCTATTATTAAAGTCTTCCAGAACCATACAGGTTCCAGGAGCCCTATTCCAACTATTGAAAAGAATGCACCAAATGTTGTACATTTTGTTCCAGCCTGAAGTCTGTTATACACATCTGGAAATCTCAGTACACCCAAACTTCCAAGAAATAAGAATATGACACCAATACCTGTCAAAATTACTCCAAAAATATGCATCTATACTCCCTTCTCAAGATATCTTGCTATTGCAACAGACCCTATAAAGGTTAAAACAGCATAGACAAGAGCCACATCCAGGTAGATACGTCTTTTAAAATAAAAACCCAGTATTACCAGCATAGCTGTGGTAACTGTAGAAAGTGTATCAAGAGCTACAGCTCTATCTGGTGACGTAGGACCTAAAATCATTCTTATTATACACAACAGGATTCCTATTCCAATTAAACATAGATATGCCTCAATCATATATCTATTCCTCTTTCTATATAAATACTTTTATATACAAATAATACGATAAATAATTGCAAAAAAATATATATTGTAATATGCCAAAAACATTATTTACCAGTCTCTCTTTTGATAATATTTATAATCTCTCTCACTTTCTTATCAATTATTCTGTAACAAATTTTTGTGCCTTCCCTTCTTCCCTTAATTATACCCGCGTTCTTCAATGTTTTCAAATGCTGAGAAATTGTAGATTGTGGTAATCCTAAATTCTCCTGAATCAATCCCACATTACATTCATTCTCAAGAAGACCTTCCAAAATCTTCAAACGAGCAGGATGGGCCATCGCTTTTAACATCTCACTCATTATTTCTAAATCGGTTTCCACACTTGATTTCACTTGTCAATCCATTACCTATAATTGCTGTATTGCCTTATACAAAACCTCTTTAATATATATTATAAACATCATCTCCTTCACTTTATTTTATTCAAATATCACTTTCAAAAATTTTTCAAATCTCATTCCAATTTTCTTCGTCGCCTCGGAAGTCTCCTCTGTTTTTACATTGATCCAGTGAACAAGTAAATGGTTATTCAATACATCAAGCGTGAAAGTGCCAGGAGTAAGTGTAATTGAGTTTGCAAGCATTAATTTTGCTAAATCTTGCTTTAAAGTTGTTTCTATTGTAACAATGCCAGGTCTTATCGGCATTTTAGGATGAATTACCCTGTACGCCACATCTAAATTGGCCTTTACTATCTGAACGAATAATACCCCTAAGTAAATGACAAAGTAAATTATTCTCTTTGGTGTGAAAGGAGGAAAACCAAGTTTTAAGTAATACCAGTTAGCTGCAAATGCTAATATTAAACTAATAACAATTCCTGAAAGAAGTTTCTGAAACTTGAAAGAAGATGTTAGCATCAACCATATAACAACCAAAATGATGAACAAATAAAAAAAGCTTTTTGCTTTTTCTTTCACTTTCACATTGTCCTCTTACAATTTAATTCTATTGTACTTTTTTAAGTTTTTTTACTAAAAAGCATCAATTAAGATTTTCGATTTTAGTATTTGACAATTATAAACAAAACAAGATCGTTAATAAATTGTTAATCAAATATCTTTTTATCATAATATATAGATATTGTCAAGAATTTTTTTGCAATTTTCAAAAAAAATTTACATCGTACTGAAATAATTATTATGCAAAATAAAGATATTTCGCACCTATTTCATTTTTCTTTCTTACATGAGAATCGTATTTTAATAAAAGTTGCAGGCTGAAAAGTTTTTATTTCCATTTCAAGATAAAAAATATATTTTAAAAGAAAGAAAGTACCAGCCCGGATGGCGGAATTGGCAGACGCGCTAGATTCAGGATCTAGTGGGCTTCGGCCCATGGGGGTTCAAGTCCCCCTCCGGGCAAAAGATAGTTCCTTCAATAATAAAAAATAAATATTATTCCTCAGATCAAACGCATCGAAAAAAATAAAAATACTCAAACATATACTTCAGATAAATCCCCACCAATATTCAAGAAGTACACTTAAAATGAATCGAAGAAAGATCAATCTAGATATAACTTGATCAGGCCAGTTTTTTTTAATAAACTAAAGGATACCAAAATTAAAACCAGGAGATTTAGAGGAATGGAAATGAAAGTTTACTTTCCAGGTGGTAAAAGGGTTTATGCGGATTACAAGGGTTTTACAATCCAGACAGACCAATCCAAGCTTTCCGGAGGGGAGGAATCGGCACCTGCTCCCTTTGACCTGTTTCTTGCATCTATAGGCACATGCGTTGGTATTTATGTTCTCAGTTTCTGCGAGATGAGAGGTATCCCTACCGACGACATAACAATATCACTATCCTTTAATCGAAATAAAGAAAAGGGATTGATTGATAAAATATATATAACGATAAATCTTCCAGAGGATTTTCCCGAAAAATACAAAAATGCGGTAATACTCTCGGCTGAACAATGTGCAGTCAAAAAACATTTACAGAATCCGCCGGAGTTTGAGATAAAAACTACATAAAAATCTGGGGGGCAAACCTCTGACAAAAATCAATTTTTAAGATTGTTTTGTTGCATCATCAGATAAAGTTTTATTTGCATCTTGAGGAACAAACTCGAGGAAATAATTATCTTAATGAATGTCGAGTTTCCTGAAAAATAGAAATCCTAATGCAATATAAAATTAAAAATGTTGCAGTGCCGGCGAACTTCGAACAATTTATATTAGTATTTGGCGATTTCTTTATCTAGTATCAATAACTTGCGTTTCATAATAAAGCTCGAAGTTAGCCCCATTTGATTATAATAATAAATTTTTAAACGAAACTCTAGATATCTAAATATATGTAAAAAAGGAGAAGTAACAATGCTCGAAGAGACAAAATTCAACGGGATAGATGCTGTAAAAATCATAAATAGAAAAGGAGACGAGTTAACAATACTTACAGGTGTAGGGCCAAGGATTATTTCATACAAAACCTCCGACTTTAATAGAAACTTTTTTTATGTAAACGAAAAAGACTTTGAAAATTACATTCAAAATCCAGAAAACTGGTATATATTTGGTGGAACAAGAATATGGTTATCGCCAGAGACAAAGGCAAGTTACATACCCGACAATAAAAAATGCCATGTTTCAAAAGATGAAAAAAATAATAAACTGGTTGTTTATTCAGAACCAGATAAAGAACTGAAAATAGTTAAAAAGATTACGATTCAGCCCCTTGAGAAAAGTTTCAGAATCACATATTCAATAATAAATACATCTGAATACCTCTTACAGGGTGGGATATGGGTACTTTCCTGCCTTGAACCACTCACCGGATTTAAAATATATATACCCTGGGGTGAAGAGAGAGAGGATGAGGAGACAAATGATAAGAAAATCAGACAAGCAGGTCTAAAAGAGCAGGATAAGTTTAATAAGTTTAAATGGAACATAAAAGAGATAAAATTCTGGAAAAGCTGGCTGGGAGTAAAAACAAATATTTTATCAAAGCAATGGAAACAAACCGAGGAGTTTTTTATAATCGAACCCAGCGGAGAAACAGGCAAAATAGGACTTTCAAACAGAATGGGATACGCCATATATACAGATGGAAAGTTTTCCTTTGTTAAATATTCACCTTATATTGAATCGGCAAACTATCCCGACGATGGATGCAGTTTTGAGTTCTATACATCGAGAGAGTTCTACGAAGTTGAAACACTCAGCCCTCTATTCACACTCAAACCTCTTAAAGAATATATCCATACAGAATTATGGTGGGCCGGAACAGAAAAAATTGACCTGAGTTCCATATCCAGTGCAAAAATGGATATAAAGAAACTTCTCATCTGAGTGGCTCTATTTATTGGAAAAGATGATCTGGTACAATTAACAATTATTTGAGGATGTTTTCCCCATGATACCGGAGAATATTTTATCTGTACTTCAGGTCGAAGAATTTTTATGCTAAAATTTGCATTGATTTTTTCAAACGAGGCAATGAGTTCAATTATTTGCCGCCAGTAAAAATATGTTTTAATATATTTATTATTACAGAGTCGATTCTTTAAAGTTTTAACATCAAATTGTTTTCAGGAGAGAATATTATGGATGTTTTAAGATATACGATTAATAGATTGATTGCAGTAAAAACATATAGATTCGAAAAATCCATCTCTGTGATCCTGAATGGTATTCTATATTCCTTTGGATTTGCAATATTCACAGCTCTTATGGCAAAAATCAGGTTCTATACACCATTTACACCCGTACCTTTCACAGGGCAGGTTTTTGCCGTTCTTCTAAGTGGATTGATTCTTGGTAAGGTATTTGGACCTCTGAGTCAAATTCTATATATAGGCATTGGTCTTTCTGGAATAAACTGGTTTGCCATTGGCCCATTCAGTTTAACAGGGGGTTATATTGTTGGATTTTTTGTGGCCTCATTCCTCATTGGATTGATAACGGAAGACACAGAAAATCAGAATATTTTTATCACAGCTCTCAGCATGGTTGCTGGACTAACGGTAATATATACAATGGGACTGATTCAGTTCTGCATATACACCGGGAATCAACTCTCAAATGGACTCAAACTTGCAGTACTACCCTTTATTCCATTTGATTTACTGAAAGCATTTATTGCTGTGGTTATCGGACGACTTGTTCTTAAAAATTAAGAAACAGGGTAAAAGCAATTATAACTTGATATTAAAGTGCGCTCTATGATAAACTAATATTGTGAAAACAATACTTTCAATAGCCAAAAAAATAGTAATACTATTAATTGTTTTATTTATACCTATTAGTCTCCTTGTGGCTACCTCTTATCTATCATTCAATTCAATACCACTCTGGAACATTGGCCTAAGGAATATCGTAAGAGTAATCATCAATCTGATTATACCAATTTTATTCATAGATTACATAATCTCAACCACACTTGTTATTTCATTTACCGATAAAATGCTCCTCAAGCCACTTGCAAAAGTGCATATTGGTGCTATTATACCAGCAATCATAATTCTCTCATTTTACTACATCGTTATCGAAAGAAACTATCCACTGAAAATCTCAGAGAGAGAAATATACACCGGATATTTGACGTATCTCAAACCCGAATCATTCAATGAAATAGATGGCAAAATAGTATTCATGACAAAGAGAAACACGAATAGATTTGATGTTTACATACTTGATAAAAGCAACGGTAAATTAAAGATCTTTAAAGGAATCAAACCTTCTTACAGAGAAGAACGAGGTTCATTTTATCTGGATAAAAACAAAAACAAGATTATTTTTTATTCAAAATCCAGTAAAAAAAATGATCGCATTGAGCTATCTCTAACCAACGATTTTAAGACTCAAATGAAAGTTTTAACACCGATTAATAAAATAATCGATAAGACATTTATACCCGCATATAAAAGGCTAACATCAGATATTTCAGCATTGCCCATTAAAAACAGGATAATGATTGTGTCTGCCCTTATTCTTTCAATAATCGTTTTTATTATCCCCATTTGTTATCTAATGAATGATGCTCTCTGGGGACTCTCAGGGGTAACTGGTGTAATACTGGTAATCACGCTTCTTCCAATTCTTCTACTCACTGCAGAAAAACTTGCAGGTCGACTGCAAATAAATATACTGGGGAGCTATAATTTCCTCTTACTTCCTATAATAGCGTGTATACCTGGTATACTGATTGATGTGGGTATAATGATTTCAAAAGTTAAAAAATAAAATCTGGTATTTAGGATTAATGCATAGTGAATGGTAGGAAAAACAATTTCTCTGGAAAGGTAACAGCCTACATAATATTAACATTCATAGTATCATCATTAGTAGTACTCATCGGCCTTCTGATATATAATAGCAGAAGCATTGAAGGGCTCAGGGAATACTTTCCGGCATTCAAAACAACGATTCTTCTTATAAACTCTATGATAGACCTACTCTCATCAATGCCGGTTATAATAATCTTTACCTCATTAACCTGTTTTACATTTTTCTTCTCCATGGGAAAGTTTCAATCACTCAGTTTCAGGTATTCAGATATATCAACTCCAGCCTTTACCCTTTTTATTATTTTTCTAATTTTCGTCGC
Source organism: uncultured Spirochaetota bacterium (assembly GCA_964518675.1). GTDB lineage: Bacteria > Spirochaetota > B62-G9 > B62-G9 > CAZFGQ01 > CAZFGQ01. The sequence continues at coordinate 41,157 of CAZFGQ010000002.1, read as the reverse complement.
TCTATCCGAGTTTTTCATTAATCCCTTTCTAACAAGAAAACTTGAATACCAGAAAAGATTATCAAATCTTGCAAACGCTTCACTCCAGAAAATTGAAAAGGATAAGCATAATAAAAAATATAATGAAGCTATTTTCGCCCTTAAAGTATATGAGAAGGTTAATCCAGATGATCCAGAAATCTCAAGGTTGAAGAGAGAGCTCAATACCTTATTACAACAGGCAACTGAAATAACCCGAAAACCAGCTGTAAAGAACGAGAATATTAAAAAAGAACCCCTTATAGGTTTTTATGCGAGAGGCAAAGCAGAATATGAAAAGGGAAATTATTATCTTGCACTTTACTATATGGAAAGAGCATTAAAATTACACATGGACAATGAAGAAATTAAAAAATTTTACTACAGGGTAAAAAGGAAAGTTGACTCCCTACTGGGAGCTCTAACTATCAAAGAAGAAGAGTTAAAAAGATTAATCCAGAAAAAGGAGAGAGGAATTACCGCACTTGATAATAAAGACTATTATACAGCTTATAAGATATTTAAAGAATTAAAAACAAAGTATCCAAATCTTGAAGATATCAATCTTTATTTTAAAGAAGCTGAAAAAAACATATTACAAAATGATTACTACACAACCGAGCTTGAAAAAATGGCATGGATGCCAGGATACAGCAATATAATCTTCACAGACACATCGGGTTATCTCAATGTTGTTGGTAAAATGATAGAATGGGGAGGAAATTACTATTTTTATGATATTCAGCGATACCCTCTGAAGTCCTCCTCTCTTAAATCAACAAAATGGAAATATGGAAAATGGATTAACAATGCGATAAAACTGAAAAACAAAAATGTACTAAAAAAAATACCTGAAGAAAAAATCAAATACTATAATATTTTTCCATTTGTAGATCCCTATTATCTGCCATTAATTACCAATAATACAAGAATCAGGAAAGAATTAAACATTTACGAAAGAATAAAACTGACGGGACCATTGAAAAACAGTGGTGCAAATATTTCAGAGTTGGAAATATACCTGGCAGAAAAAATCGGCATACTATCGGCAATGTACGTTCTAACCCTCCTTGGTGCTTCACTCGGATGGGTAAAAAGGTGCTTCCACGAGAGATTGCCAAAAATCAAAATGCTACTTTTCTTTGCCCTGTTTCCACCAACCACATGCCTGATCTACCGGCTCTACACCGGGGCAAATAAAGTGCTCATCTATTTTCACAGATATGTAACAAGGATATTAAACATCAAACTTCTACCCTATTTTTTGATCATCCAGCTAATTATATCGATTGTAGTGACTTTATACTTTCTCACCAGGAAGGTTGAGGAAATTTGACACACTTTTTATTTCAAATCGTACTTCCAATAATCTATCTGGAAATGCTTCACGCTTCTTTTCTTTCCTGTCCAGTTGCCACCCTATCGGGATGCCCTTCCTCATACAGCGAGAGAATGAGATTCTTTGCATCCTGTTCAGAAGGATGCATAATTGTGCATCTGCCCTCGAGTATTGTGCCATTCTGAATTATAAGCTCAGGTGTTTGAATATCACCAAGAATTCTACTTGTTGGAAGCAGCAATACACGATTGGAAGCCTGGATGTTCCCTATCAATACACCCTCTATTACCACACTTGAGGCTATTATATTTGTCTTAACTCTGCCCTTTGGACCAATAATCACCTTATCAACAATTAGAGCTTCACCTTCAAACCTTCCATCGATTCTAATAGTACCTCTAACTGCAAACTTTCCACTAAAATAAGAGTTTTCACCAATTTTATTCTCCCTTTCTTCTCCTCTTTGCATATTCGCCATCTTTACCTCACTCTTTTATCGTTTAATGTACAATGCTGCTCTTGAAAAACTGTTTTACTTTGAGAGAGGAACCCGTAGATACCCAAGGAATTCCTCACAAAAGATGAATATTTCCTCTATTACATCCCTTACAAAATATTTATCAAAATGCCTGTATTCTATATAAGGGCTTATTTCTATGACCTCATCTGGATTTAAAACTACAGTTCCATCCACCTTCATATCATCAATAAGAAGTTTTAGAAATCTGGAGAGATCTCTGAAGTATTCCGATAGTGCCGTCATGAGCCTGTATTTTATCTTCAGTAGAACAGATTTATCTTTATAAAAAGCAATATTATGATATTCCTCTCTCGTAAATATATCAAGTTCATAATCGTATTCTTCCAGTATTTTCTTGATCTCCATAAATCTGGGATAAAAAGTATCTCTGGTCAAAGAATGATTATAGTCCAGTTTAATATAATATTCACTCAGCATGGGAAGACACTCGTTTTCAAAAAACCGCATATAAGAGGTAATAACATCTATCTCTCTATCCCTTGAATCTTCCCTGTATTTCACAACAGGAATTCTAGATAGAAGGCCCGGTCTATAGTCTCTCTCCCCATCTTTTTTACCCATCTTACCTAAACTATGCCCTGCAATACGAAGAGACTCCTCTAAAACCGAAATAACCCTTTTAACCTTTTGGATTTCCTTTGCTACTCTTTTTTTCTGAGCGGGATCAGATGTGGTTCTATATACACCCTCGAGCTGGGATAGGGCCTTTAACTTTTCCTCTAATTCAGATTTTACTATATTAACATCATCCATCTAAAGATCATTCTCCGTTATACTAACATTCACCTCTCCATATAAAAATAATCTCTATTCATAAAAATGAATAGAGATTATAACGATAGTTATAAGTATGTCCTAATTAATATTATAACACGGGAATGGCTAAATCACCAGCCATCCTGCATATCATCTTCATCCCTATGCTCTTCTATATAGATATCAGTAACGGCCCTTAACTCATCAAAATAGACATAATAATCTCCGTATGTATCCTCCGGGTTACACACTATTGTAAATCCTGCAAAACTGATGCCCCTCCACTCCATATTATGATAGTTCTCCTGTTCGATAGAGGTAGGAATTGCAATATTTATCTTTTTCCAACCAGCAAAATCAAGAAGCCCCATATCAAGAACCATTTCCCTGCCTTTATAATCAAGCACATGTGCATAAAGCCTGTGCCGAAAGCTTCTACCCACAACCCATACACTTAGAGCTTTGGTTATGCCCGGGATTTTAATCGGCTTTGGAGGTCTAATCGAAAATGCAGCATAACCTCTCTGATTAAACATAACCTTAACGCCAAGTACATATTTATTTGTCGTTCCATCGTTCGGATCCACTTCTGGCACCTCAAGGGGACGTCCCTCACGTCTCATAGCTATTACAACACCCTGATCTATAGGCATATCAACTACCCAGGAATCCGCATCCTCGAAATGAGTTACAGGCACATCAACCAGCAACTGTGTTGCTGTGGTGATCCCTACCTGTAGGTTTTCGAGGTCCTGTTCCTGGGCTACACCAATCCCGGCACCCACAAACATAATTATTGTTAATGATATTATAAATGCCATTCTTCTCATTTAGCCCTTCTCCTTTTTATTGAGAACTCCAAATGTCCTTTGTTTTATCAGCTAATATGTCTCCATCAAATCTTTCTCTATATACATCTGTCAAAATTTTCAAATGATCAAAATATATATAAAAATCATCCACCCGCTCCGTTGGAGCAGTCCATATTACAAATCGTACAAACGTCAGGGGTTTCTCCATCGGAAGATACCTTATATACTGTGGTATATATGAGGGAATCTCCACACTTAGATTTCTCCACCCGATAAACTTCAAACTCCCCATCGGTAATTTATGGACAACACCTGTATAATCCCTCAGATGGACCTCAAGAAAATAGTTATAGTTAGCTCCCCATACCCACACATCTATCTTCTTGAGTCTTCCAGGTATAACGATCTCTTCCTCCGGATATATCCACACCCTATTATAGCCTTTTCTGGTAAAAGCCGTTCTCACTCCCATCACATACTTATTTTCACCCTCCTGGTATGCACCCTGAAGAGCGATTGGCACTCCCTCAACTCCAAATTTTATCTGGGGAAATCCCTCCGCTGTGAATCTCGATGCAGATACCTGCCAGTTTCTATCATTGTTCTCAAAATCATCAAGGATAATCGATCTTATATCCTCCATTTTGAATCTGGTATCGTGGAAAGTACCAAGATACTGACCAAAACCTAAAGCTGGAATTATCAATATTATTAATCCAAGAGCCAGGAGTTTTAGCTTCATTACAGCTCTCCTTTCACATTATAAATGGGTTACAACATCTATCCCCATACCGACCGGTTAAGATTTTCCTTCCTCTATCTTATCGGTATTTGGATTAGAAATTTTTAACCCTTTAGCCAAAATTTTTAGCATTATTTGTTCTTATTCATTGAATAAGAGATTACAATAAAAGTATAGGACAGATATACGGGGTATGTCAATACTGGATTAGGTAAATTTTACCATATTTTCATATCCGATATGGGCCATATAGCTACTTCTAACATAAGGAGCTGAGGCCACATACCTGAATCCAATCTCAAGCGCAGTAAGTTTATACTTTTCAAATACCTCAGGTTTCACATACTCCTTAACTTCAAGGTTTTTTCTTGTAGGTTGAAGATACTGTCCGATTGTCAAAGCATCACATCCAGCCTCACGCAGTATTTTTATAACATCAACTACTTCTTCCTCACTCTCGCCCAGACCAACCATCATTCCAGATTTTATAATCATACCAGGCTTCATCAACCTTGCATTCCTTAAAACATTAATAGAACGAAGAAAATCGGCCTCCGGACGGACCCTCGGATACAATCTCGGAACTGTTTCTACATTGTGGTTGAATACATCAGGATCTTTATCCAGCACTATTCTTAATGCATTCAAATCACCCTTAAAATCAGGGGTGAGTACCTCAATTTTGATATCTTTGTTTATCGACCTGATGGCCTCAATGGTTTTTGCAAAATGCGAAGCTCCTCCATCATCAAGATCATCTCTTGTTACCGATGTAATAACCACATAATTAAGCCCCAGTTTCTTAACTGCCTCTGCTATGCGATTGGGCTCATCTGAATCTGGCATTTCCAGTTTGCCTTTACCAGCATGTTCTACTGCACAGAACCTGCACGATCTTGTGCACTTCGAACCCAGTATGAGAAAAGTAGCCCTTTTATGGGAATAACATTCAGAAAGATTTGGACATCTGGCACTTCTGCAAACAGTATTGAGACGTAACTCACTAAGAATTGCACTGACCTCATTTCTCTTATCGGTGTACATAATTCGCTTCGAGAGCCAGGGAGGCTTTTTAAATCGATTCTTAAGAGGTTCCTGAGACTGGTTCATTTTTAAACTTCTCTATCTTTTCTATTTATTTTAAAACTTAAAGAATTAGAGGAGCATTCCCGGGGCCATTAAATTATACCCTGGATTTTCTCTTTCCACAATGATCAACAAACTAATCTAACCATTTCGTCTACTTAATTCCAGGAATTTTTCATAAAATCATACCTCATAATATACAGAAACCCAATGCGGGATAAATATTCATCATCTTTAATCTAAAGAGAGGATTTTACGGATTCAAATGAAAAATTATTTTTGTTTTACAACGTAAGCATCGGTGAGATTATAGAGGCGTTTCATCGCAATCATTGTATTTCTGGCAATGCTCTTTTTCTCAAAGGGGCCAACCCTGACTCTGTAAAACTTTTTACCTTCAATCTCAGTTTCAATTATCTGTACCCTGTATCTATCCTTCCTCAACTTTTCAGCGAACCTTTCGGCGTTATCTTTTTTCATGAAGCTGGCTACCTGTATGAAATAATCACCAACAGGTCTGTAAACATAGCGGGAGACCGTTGCGGGCTTTCTTGAAGAAGTAGTCGGGAAAGAGGTTTTAGCTTTTGAAACTGAACTTGCTGTTTTTCCGGTATTTGTCTTTATTGGCTGGGATACCACGCTGCCACTATCTGCATGGATCTTGCCACCTTCAGTTGCTCCTTCAACATCAATTACTTCGGTTCTGGTTTTAAACTCTTCGGTTATTAGGTTGATCAGGTCCTCATCTGGTTTTGTTTTCCCTGCCTCTGTTGATGCTTCAGGCTGAGGTGCTTCAGGCACCTCAACTTTTTCCACAGCAGGCTTCTCTATTTTTACCTGGTTTTCCTTACCACCACCAAGGAATTCCTTTATTCTTCCACCTGCCGTGTAGAATCCAAGGAGAAAAACTCCGATTAATATTAAACTGAATACAAATGAAATCCAGAAAATCCTTGCTGTATCCAGGTTTATTTGAAAATATTCTTTTCCTTCTTTCCTATCACCATCCATAATTAACTGTTTCCACGTCTTATTTTTGAGATAAAATCCTTTACCTCATTTAAAAAATATTCAAGACTGCTCGTATTTTCAATAACCTTATCGACATAATGTAATTTCTCCTTTAAAGGGATTTGAGAAGCAATTCGCATCCGAGCCTCCTGCTCGGATATTCCATCTCTCTTCATCGCCCTTTCCACAGCAATTTTTTCGCTTACCTCAATACCAATTACATAATCACACAAAACATGGAGGCACATCTCAATAAGTAGTGCAGCATTTATAACGAAATCACCACCAACACCTACAATTCTCTTAACCTCCTTTATCATCCATGGATGAACTATTCTTTCAAGTGTCCTTCTCTTATCTGGATCTTTAAAAACTATTCTACCAAGAGATTTTCTATCTACCCTGCCCTCTATTAAAATTTCCCCGCCAAACGCATCTAAAATTTCATTTTTCTTTACCTCAAGTGCCAGGTGGCCTATAACATCAACATCAACAACCCTGAATCCCTCTGATTCAAAAACTCTGACAGCTTCGTTCTTCCCTGAACAGTACATCCCCGTAATCCCCACAATCATCACTCAAGCCCTCTGTTAAAAATATTCTCATCTTCCAGGCAGAAAAACCAATAAAATTTAAAACAAATATGATTCTCTGCTTATATTTGATAAGTCCAATAAAAATTTTATAAATAACAGTATACCATTGGAAAAACTGATAAATTCAATTAAACTTAATGGGCCTCTTCCCAGTTTTTACCATATGCGATGTTAACCTTAAGTGGAACATTAAACTTTATGGCATTTTCCATCAGATCTTTAACCATATTTGATGTTTGTTCAAGCTCTTCTTCAGGTACCTCAAATACAAGTTCATCATGAACCTGAATCAACATCTTGGTTCTAAGGCCTCTTTTAATAATCTCATTATCAATGCAAACCATCGCCTTCTTGATCAAATCTGCGGCAGTACCCTGGATAGGGGTATTAATGGCCACTCTTTTGGCAGCCTCGAAAATATTTTTATTTTCAGAATTAATCTCCGGTACGTACCTTCTCCTCCCAAGCAGGGTTTCCACATACCCGTTTTTCTTAACTTTCTCAACAAGTTGATCGAAAAAGTTTCTGACACCGCTATACTTTTGAAAATACATATCAATGAAAAATGCTGCCTCAGATTTGGAAATGTTAAGTCTCTGGGCAAGACCATAAGGACTCATACCATAAATAACAGAAAAATTAATGGTCTTGGCTGCTGCTCGCTGTTCTTCAGTTACTTTCTCCGGCTCAACTCCAAATAGAATGGAAGCAGTTTCCCTGTGCACGTCTCCATCCCTCAGAAAGGCACTCATGAGTGACGGATCACCAGAGAGTGAGGCAAGTATTCTGAGTTCTATTTGACTATAATCAGCCGAAAGTATATACCACCCATCCTCAGCAATAAAAGCCCTTCTTATTGCCCTTCCCTCTTCCTCCCTGATGGGAATATTTTGAAGGTTGGGATTGCTTGATGAGAGTCTACCCGTGGTAGTTATTGTCTGGTTAAAAGATGTATGTATTCTCCCGGTTCTTTTATTGACCATCTTCGGAAGGGAATCGATATATGTCGACTTGAGCTTTGATAACCTCCTGTGCCTGAGCAGAAGCTTTGCCACTTCATATTTTCCAGCAAGCTCTTCGAGAACAGATTCATCTGTTGAAAACCCGGTTTTTGTCTTTTTAACGGGCGGAATTTTTAGCTTATCAAACAAAATTTCAGCCAGCTGTTTTGTCGATCGTACATTAAACTCCTCACCTACGAGCTCGTAGATCTCCCCCTCCAGTCGGGAAAGCTCCTCATCAAACTTTCTGCTCATTTCCTCAAGATACGCAGTGTCGATCTTAACTCCCCAGTATTCCATCCTGGCAAGAACATTAATAAGGGGAACTTCAATATCCCTGTAAAGATCATAGAGACCCTCTTTAACCAGTTTTTCTTTCATTATTTTGTATAACCGCAATGCAATATCCGCATCCTCGCAGGAGTAGTTGGCGACCTCCTCTAAATCATAATCGAGCAGTGTTTCCCCCTTATTTTTGACCACATCCCCATAGCTAACCATTTTATAGTTTAGAAATTCCTTCGCCAGCTCATCAAGTTTGTACCTCTGCTTCTGGGGATCGAGAAGATACGCCGCAATAAAAGTATCTCCCTCAATCCCGTTAAGTTCAATTCCATTATTCTTTAGAACAAGAATATCGTATTTTATGTTCTGGCCAATTTTTTTTATTTCTCGATTCTCAAGCACGGGTTTAATGGAATCGAGCAACTCTCCGCCATTGGCCACACCCTTCCCTTTAATGGGGATATAGTATCCTTCGCCCTCTTTCACACAGAGTGAAATTCCCACCAGCTCTGAATCCATAGGATCTTTTCCGGTGGTTTCGGTATCAATGGAAAGAAGTGGTGCTTTTAAAATCACCTCCCTGATTTTTTCTAACCCATCAGTAGAAGTAACCAGAGAATATCTCCCAGAAGGAGGTGTTTCAGCCTTCAATTCTGATTCCTTCTCGATAAGCTCGGGTTTTAGCTCAGCAACAATCGTATTAAGCTCCTTCTCCTTCAGCATCTCTATTCCACTCTCCCTGGGAAAATCCTTTATCCTGAACATATCCACATCAAACTCTACTGGAACATCCCTTTTGATTATTACAAGTTTCTTACTCAAAAACGCATTATCTTTTCCCTCTATCAATTTTTTCCTGATGCTTTCGCTATCAACCTTATCAAGGTTTGCATAAAGTTCCTCGAGACTTCCAAATCGGGAGATCAGCTGAAGCGCTGTTTTCTCGCCTATACCCTTTACCCCGGGGATGTTATCTGCCTGATCACCCATCAGCGCCAGAACATCAATTACATTCTCCGGACTTACACCCCACACCCGTTTGATTTTCTCTCCATCCATTATCTCCATTTCGGAGATGCCTTTCTTCACAGCATAAACCCTAATATTTCCATCTACAAGTTGTAGAATGTCTTTGTCACCCGAAACAATTATTGCCTCATCACCCATACTGGAGATCTTCTCTGCAATTGTTCCCATCACATCATCAGCCTCGTAGCCTTCCTTAATCATAACGGGAAGACCAATCTCCTCCAGTAGCTTTTTTGTAAACTCGATTTGTTTATTAAGATCCTCAGGTGGTTTTAACCTGGTAGCCTTATACTTTTCGTATATCTCGTGCCTGAAAGTCTTTTTCTTCGAATCAAACACACAAACCATATACTCGGGTTTTTCATCCTTCATCAACCTCAGGATCATCCTCATAAAACCAAAAATTGCAGAGGTATTTTCTCCAGAAGTAGTTACAAGGGGTCTTCGGATAAACGCCCAGTAAGCCCTGTACAAAAGGGCGTGACTATCTACCAGATAAATTTTCTTTTTTTCAGGCATCTTGGCCTCCAGATAACATCTCTTTATTGATAAAAATGGGACACAGCAGTAAACACATCAAGCTACTCATTAAATAAATCATACCAAATCTGGAAGCAAACATCAATGAGAAGGTTTTGGTGAAAAGCGGGGTTTTTCAGGCTCTGATGTTTATGATAGAAGAGTTAATAATTCCTGGAGAGAGATTGAAGCGTTTTAAACTACCTAACTTTTTTTCGATTTTTCTCATCTTTTCACAAAGATTGTTTCTCAGTGTTATATTCATCCTTATTACCTTCGCCTGTAGTGAATCAATCTCGCCTATTTTTTTCTTAATATGAGGATCATTCTTGAATGTAACTAGGTCACCGATTAGTATTTTCATACTATTGTTTATATCTTCAATAATTATTCTTTCATTCTCGGCAAACTCATAAAGTTCACTGTAGTTATTTGATTCTACGGCCTCATCCTGAAGTTTTTTTAAAAGAAGCAGCTTTTGAAGCTGTACAGTTATAATATCGAGATCTCCAATGATTTTACTCCTTTTATCCAGCAACATCTATTCCACCCTCTTTCTTCATTTCATCTATCGTTGGTGCACTACTTTTCTGGGCAATTGCGTTCCATGCCTCTCTCAATTCCGAGGCCATCTTCTTAACAAACCTGATTGGCTCCGGTTTCTTTTCAATATTTGCTTCTATAAGTTTTCGATTGAGAAATGAGTAAATGCTAAACAATTTATGACTGATATCTCCAGCTTCCATATTCAGAGCAAGCATCAACTCTGTAATTATGTCCTGGGCCTTTAAAAGATTATTGTTTACCACATCGTATTTTTTGTGGGAAAGGTTCTCCAGAGCTATGTCCAACGCCTTGATCAATCCATCGTACATCATAACAACCAATTTACCCTTTGAAGCCGTTTTAATCTGTGTCTCGCGGTAGGATGCAATTTTTTCCCTATCCATCAAAACCTCTCCCGCTCTTTTTTTCCTAATATCGGTAACCACAACTCTAAACTTAACATGGATTAGCCCACCATTAAAACAATCAATTTACTACCCGGGACTCATGTTAAACCCGGGAACCATTCAAATCTTATATAAGCTGAATTCTTTTATCACTAAAAGATCTACTTTTCCAATCCAATCAAACTCAAAAAATGAGACTCGAGATACTCTTCAGGACAATCCATCTTCTTAATAAGACGCCATCTTATACATACAGTCTCAATGATTTTTTTAAATATCTCCGATTTATACCCGATTATAGATTCAATTTTTTTCAGCCCGTATGGAAAACCATTTTTAATTTTAAAAGATGCGCCCTTAAAGGGATTCTTAGAACCTGACCTATCTACACGTAATAAATATGGTGAAAAAATAAAAGTTCTGGTTTCAGAACCCTCAAAATCATCCATAAGCTTCTCAAGCTCCTCTCTGTAATCGAGCAACTTACCGGATGTGGGGAGATTACGATCATTTCTGGTGAAAATCAGAACCCTTTTCAAATATTCAATCTCACCAGAGACAGCGGGAGAAAATCTTGTAGAATTGGATATTAAATAAAGATAAAAAAAGGACTTACTAGAGTATGTTTTGTAATGGGGATAGGAAAAATCACATCCAATAAAAATAATATCTCTGAAACCCATCCTTGCCGCAAGCTCAAAAGCCACCGATGTTACAGACTCTCTGTTAATTACATTTCCATACAACTTATCAAAATCAAAAAGCATAGAAACAGGGTGGTGTGTGAAATATACGTACCTCTCTGAAAATAAATCAAAAACATCCCTGTATGATAAAAGGGATATAGCACATGGAATATTATACAAAAACCTTTTAGGTATTCCTTTGAAATGGTACATGACGGAAGGTTGAGGATCCAGAGTAACGATAAGATTTGGCCTGTATCCACTGGAATATAGTGTTCTCAGAGCAGCATCTGTGGATATAATGTAAGCCTTTCCAATTTCAGTATTTTTCAAAATATCATCAACAGAAGGTCCTGCTCCCACTATAACAGCGGTACCTTCATACCTATTGTAAAGAGAATTCAAATAGTAACAATCGGAGAGTTTTTTCAGGTTTGAAATAAAGTTACCCATCCATCTAAGGCTATGCCTTGCTATCGTTAATCCGTCGTTTACAAGAGTATTGAGTGCCTTTCCTATCCTTCTCTCCAGGTTGTTATAATCTTCTCGATACATCCTTCTCATTAATTCATTTACATAAACTTCTATACGTTTAAAGAAAAGCAATTCATATCTTGATCTCATAGAAACAAGAAAATCATCTATTTCACCGGCCAAAAAAAACTCCACTTTGCCTGATTCAATTAATTTCTTTATGGGAGGCAGTTGAGATACAAGATTGTAGAGAGTTTTATCCGGTTCCAGAATAATTAATTTTGAAACAAAAGGGGAAGATAGTAACCCTTCAATCCAGAATCCCATTCCAACACCAATTAAAAAAAGGAGCTCAACTCTGTCTTCACTTATTTTCTTAATAAGTCTTTTACAGACATTCCGCTCCGATTGCTCATCTATTGTTAAAGACTTATTCAATTTTTCGTCACGGATTTTAAGCTGAAAATAATTATCCTTTTTTTCCAGAGAAAAACTAAAACCTTCTCTCATGATTGCCATTTTTCGCTATTTTACATTTAAATTATTTTAAATTGAAAATAAAATAGAGTAACTCCAAATCAGAGTTGGCGCAGTTTATCGAGAGCCCTCTGAACATCATCCCTTCTCAGGGGACTTCCAATTAAATCAAATACATATTCTTTAATCCTTTTCTTTATCTGACTATTATTGCCTACGGTAAAAACCCCGGGGCCATTAATTGCGGGAATACCTTTTATCTGAAGTCCCTTTGTCATCCTGTACAGTCTTGATTTTCCCCTGTTCTCCTCAAGCCATCCTCTGTAAAGCAGTAACTTTTTTGTTGTATAAACGATCTCTCCATCCTCTAATTTGACCTTCATCAATAAATCGCTGCTTATACCGTTGAGTTTCATAGAATACAGGGGAGTGAGCCTGTTCGCTCTTGAAACATAGTACTTTTCAAACCCCGCTCCACGATGGTGATCCATTAATCCCCTGAAACAAAAATCATATCCGAATAAAAGCAGCTCGTTAAATCCAAGCTTCTCCGCTAACCTTATTAATACAACAGCAGATGTGCCTTCCATCGGCACTTTGAGGAGATTTCCATAAATACCTGATAGTTTTTTTTCTATATCAAGCTCATGGGAGAAAAAAAGAACTTTTCCATTCCAGTTCCTCAGGAGAACAGGATCGGTCGTCAGAGCGGCGACAAGTATGGTGTCTGCGGTCCTGCAAATCCTGTATCTATTTCCAAAACCAGGATCGGTCGTCAAAACCAGATCGGGAGATATTCCATTGGTGATAAGAAAATCAGTGGATGGGAGAAGAGAGAAAATTGGATAGGATCCTGAAAGTTTTTTTAAAAGTTCGATACCATCCTCAAGCCATGGACCTGAAGCCACCAGGATAGCCCTTCCATTGAACATCCCAGTTAGTTTTTCCGTCCTGTATATCCTGTCACTGAAATAATTCAGATTCTTTTTAATGTTTCTTGCCCATAACCTGCTAAAGGCCCTTTCTGTTATCAGGGATGCTACTTCTTCATCTATCCGTTTCCTAATATATCCAAGAACAGAATTACAGAATTCCCGATTTTTAAGCCTGAAACCACCGCTAATAGAGACAACAGCTCTTGTAAAATCAAAATCTTCTAAACTCATGAATGATAGGGCTTTATTAACATACTCGGAGTTATCAGATACTATGATATAAAGGGACTTTAGCACCTCTGGATGAACAAACTGGAGAAACTCTAAGAACGCCTCTATACTACTTTCTATCAACACACCCCTTTTCTTTTCCAGACAAGATTCCGACGCTTGTTCTCTTCCAACCCCTCTTTTCTCCGAATTTTTAACCTCATCAACAGAATTAACACTAATAATCTTATTTATCTTCTCTATCTGAGCCGACCCGAGGAAAATCACAGGGTAATTAAAATCTGGCTTCACCTCCCTGCCCATTTCACCTTTCGAATCAATAGCTAATCCAGAATTTAGGAACCCGTCATCTTTAACTTCCAAATCAGTGTTGAAAGAAGGTTTTCTGCCTGCCTCAAGGCGCTTATATATGGCTCTGATTTCTTTACCTGTGGATTTATACAGACCATATCCGGACAGACTTTTTAAAACTGCCTGGTAAAGCTGTATGTTCGACTTCTTCAGAATGGTAAGGTTTTTGAGGAAAAACTTTTGGTAAAGATTACTCGATTTAACCATATCATATCAGCCAAGCAGGACCATAAGCTTCTTTTCGTCCTTAAAATCATCAGGATACCAGATTAATCTATGCTTTGGTTTTAAATCATCAAGCTTTTTCTTTTTCAATATGCTCTTAATACTTTCTAATATCGATTTGGTAAGTTCCTTTATTTCAGTTTTATCAGCCGCAATAAAAACTCCTGCCCACCTGGTGCATGAAAACCTTATCGCACTATCAGGAGATGTAAACATTGACTTGATTTCTCTCCCAATTTCATCCAATGTCCTGCTAATCTTCAGGCTACCAACTTTTGCCTCGGCTTTCTTAATCCCATCAATACCAAACACACATAAACATAACTTTTTCCTGGAACGGCGCGCCCCTGAAATATGCCTTTTTATCCAATCTTCAATAACAAAGTACGGTTCTCTCCTGCTCAACCTCTCCTCTATTAGAAACGGAACAAGCCCACCAGCGAGGATACTCATTCTCTTCTTTATAGTTGTGGGAAGCTTCTTTCCAGGAACATCCATTTCATTTACAATAAATACTCCAATGTTTTCTCCTCCAAATGTAACGGGAACAACGATAAACCGCTTATTCTCAGGCTCCTGGTACTTAAAAATCTTTTTAACCCTCTTCTGTTCTTCCCGTATAATTCCTGGTTCACCTGATTTTAGTATCTTTTTAATATTTGGATCCCTTAAAGAAATGCGATAATTTTTGATTGTTTTATCATTAAGCCCTTTATTTTTAATCATAATAGCTTTTTTATCTTCTGTTACAAGGAAAAGAGCATAAACAGTTATTCCAAGTTCATCTGCAATCAGCTCCAGCAGCCCATCAAGAGTTTTTGCCTTTTCCCTTACCGAAATGTCATCAAACCTCGTTGAGAGTTCATTAACACGCTTATTGAGCCTTTCTGCTTTTGCTACTATTTTTTGAACCGAGCAAAATCTAGCTACAAACACCGTTGCAATTGTAAGTAGCTTTACCAGTTTCAACTCGGGAACATGTTCTTCCGTTCTATCAGACTCCAAAAGGGCCGATTCATCCTCAAGATCATCCAGAAGAATAAAACCCCAAAGGGTGTCCTCTGAGATAAGGGGCAAGATATACCATTCCCCGTATCCGCCAAATTGTTTTACTTCATTTTTATCCCTTTTCTTCATCAAATCACTTACTCTCACCAGTCTTAGGCTATTCTTTACAAACCAGCTTCTCAGATTCTTTTTTATCCTGAAACTCTTCTTAAATGGAGAAACATCAATGGATTCATCAACGATAAATGCCTCCAGTTCAAATGCTCTGTCTTCAAGGAGATACAAGCCGCAGAATGAAGCTCCGCTCTCCAGCTTAATATCTTCCAGAATCTCATCGAATAAGGCACTATATCCTTTATCTGAAAGGACACTCTGGTAATGTGATACTTTTTCATATGTAAACTCTTCAATTGAAACAATCTCAGATTTCTCTTCAGTTGCGAATTCCTCAATCTTCTCCTCGGAAAATATTTTCACTTTCTCCTCATACCCCTGCTCAGCAATTTTCTCACTCACCTCCAATTTACCCGGGGTAGCTTCTGCCTTCTCCAGAAGACCAGGTCCTTTCTCCAAAACCTCCTCTAATTCCTCATATACTTCCTCTGTGCCTAAAGACTCAGGCTCTCCTATCCCCTCCTTTTCTTCAGTTACGCCCGGATAAGACTCTGGTTGGGCAGGCGTACCACTTTTAATTTCCTCAATAGTCTCTTCTTTTACTAAACTTTCTGCTTTTTCCAGTAGACC
This sequence comes from uncultured Spirochaetota bacterium, assembly GCA_964518675.1. Classification (GTDB taxonomy): domain Bacteria; phylum Spirochaetota; class B62-G9; order B62-G9; family CAZFGQ01; genus CAZFGQ01. The sequence goes on along the minus strand of CAZFGQ010000002.1, from coordinate 25,338 downwards.
GGGCTTTTTCTCATATTCTTTGATACCTTCCTGCGCCTCGATTGTTTCTATATATAATTCCGCTTTCTCCAATAACCCCGCCTGTATTTCCCTGCCTGCTTCCTCAGCAATAAAACTTTCTGCTTTTTCCAGTAGACCTTTACTTGTAACCTCCTCTGCTTCTTCGTCCACCATCTCACCAATAGATTCAGCTTCCATGCTGAGTAAAATAATGGCTTTTTCTAGAAGCCCCCTTCCATTCCCTCCCTTTTCTTCACCATTAATATTTTGCCAATCAACGTGTACTTTTCCAACCTGCTGATTACGGTAAGATTCAGCTTTTTCGAGCAAACCCATTTTATTCACCTCAGGAATATAAATTATTGAGACCTTTTTGAGATTATCGGCTTCTAAAATCTATTATATAAAGTGCAATTAATACCTTACACACAGCAAAAAGTCGCAAAAACTATTCACTCTACCCTTTATATGTATTATGGTTTAAAAGTATATTCTAGGCAAGTAAAGGTACAAATTGAAGGAGCTTGGACTTGGAAATGTTAAAAAAATCAATCAAATTATTCATTCCGGTATTCATAATTACTATTGTCTTTTCTACCGCTCTGTTATTTTCTGACGAAGGTTGTGGTTGTGGAGCTGGAAAAAGTTTTAATACAACCATCGATCCCGAAGACGCCTACAACATGATTATTAATCTAAAGGGAAGCCCGTCATTTGTAATACTGGATGTTAGAACACAGGAGGAGTTTAACACAGCCCATATCGAAGGTGCAATTAATATAGATTTCTATTCTTCTGACTTTAAAGAACAACTTGCCAAACTCAACAAATCAAAAACATACCTTGTCTACTGCAGATCAGGTGTCCGAAGTTCCAAAGCCGCAAAAATAATGGAGAAAATGGGATTCACTAAAATTTACAATATGAAAGGAGGCATTATAAAGTGGGAGAAAGAAAATCTTCCACTGGTAAAATAAAAGGAGGCAGGATTTAGTATTACCTCAAATCCCACCCATGTTCACGTATTAAACGGGCGATTTTTTCATGTTCAGCATTTGCTTCATCTTCGGTTAGCGTTCTCGAAGAATGTCTATAATATAGATTAAAAGCTACGTTCTTCTTCCCCGCTGGTAGAGGAGCACCTCGGTATATATCAAACAGCTCTATCCTTTCCAGAAGTTTTACATTACATCCTTTTATAAAATCAGCTATTTCTTTCACAGGTACCTTTTCATCGACCACAACTGCAATTGCAAGTGCAACCTCAGGGAAACGTGGTAATTTTATGTACTTTTTCTTTTCTGAACACTCTTCAACCACCTCAAGCAGCTCTTCAACATCGATTTCAAAAACCGCTACCCTGAATCTTCTGTAATCAATTCCTATGGCCTTGAGTAATCGCGGATTTAACTCACCCATATATCCCACCAATTTTCCACCTGCCTCAACTAAAGCCCTTCTAGAAGGATGAAAAATCTCACCATTACCACCTAGTGTCTTGACAAAAAGCTCTGGAACATCCCTATCCTCAAAAGCAACAAAATCAAAATCATCTACATAGAGCCTTGAAAAAAGAGACTCAAGCTTTCCTTTTAGATAAAAGAAGACACCCTTCTCATTATTCCTCTTCAATACAAGTGCTGAATAAATTCTTCTTTCATCCGGCAACAATCCAGCATCTGCAGGCTTTCCCTCAGTCGTACTGTTATTTCGGGTTTCACCGCCCATCGAAATCGGTATATAAACTGAACCTATCTCATATACGGAAAACTCCTCTCTGTAGCGGTGATTTTTCTCTATTAATGGGAACAAACCAGGTATTAAACTTCTTCTCATCTTTGACATAGTGGAACTTACAGGATTAAACAACTCAACAAACTTCTCACCGCTTTTATAAAACATATCAAGAAAGGCATCTTCCTGGAATGAGTACGTATATACCTCTGTAAATCCAAGTTCAAGGGAAGATATTCTTTTAAGATCTCTTATAAAAAAGATCTCTCTGTCTTTTGGAGGTGGAGTGCTCTTTATATCTGGTAATTCAGGTGATATCCTATTGTAGCCATATATCCTTCCAATTTCCTCAACGAGATCATAAGGTATGGTAACATCCTTTGTTGCTCTAAAAGATGGGACAGTAACCAACAATCTATCCCCTTTCTCTTTTTCAACTTTAAAAAGTAGTAACTGCAGGATATCAATAATTTCTTCTTCTTTTATTTCTGTTCCAAGAATTCTCGACACCCAGTTACAATCCAGAAAGATTTTCTTTGGTTTTAAATCTGCATAATTACAATCAGCTATAGGTGAGGCTATTTCAGCCCCCTCAACCTCTTTTTTAATCAGGAGAACAGAACCTATTAATCCATCAATTGTGAGTGCAGGATCCAGGCTTTTTTCAAATCTGTTACTTGCTTCAGTTCTCAGACCAATTTTCAATGCAGTACGCCGTATATTCACACCATTGAAGTTCGCTGACTCGATGAGTATTCTTTCTGTACTTTCACCAATCTCAGAGTTTGCCCCGCCCATTACCCCGGCTATTGCTACTGCTTTTTCAGGATCGGCGATAACGAGATTATCCTTCCCAAGCCTTCTGTCAATTCCATCCAGCGTTGTAACAACCTCTCCATCCTCTGCCCTTCTGACTATTATCTTTCCTCCTGCCACCTTATCCGCATCAAAGGCATGGAGTGGTTGACCTGTTAGAAGCATAATATAGTTTGTAACATCCACAATATTATTTATTGGCCTTACACCAAGTGTAAATAATCTGCGGCGCAGAAGATAGGAGCTCTTACCTACATTTATTCCACTCATCATTATAACGGTATATCTCTGACAGAGATCCCGATCCCATATTTCAACTTCAATTTTTTCACCATCCTTAAAACCCAGGACCAATTCCCTCTCTTCTTCTGAAAATAAAGATTTGAGTTCTCTTTTAAATATTGCTGAAAGCTCCCTGGCAAACCCATAGTGGCCCCATAGATCTGGTCTGTTTGTCAGGCTTTTATTGTCTATTTCTATTATATAATCCCTTGTTGGAAATACATCCGTAATCGGCTTTCCGGGTGATAGTGCATTTGAATCTACTTTTTCTCTATCGAGAAGCCAGAGTCCAGTATGGTCATCACTTACAGCAAGCTCTTTTTCCGAGCATACAACACCTTCCGAAAGAACACCTTTTAATTTTGCCGGTTTAACATTTATCCCACCTGGAAGTTTTGCTCCCGGCAAAGCAACCGGTATAAAACTTCCCTTGATTGTATTTGGAGCCCCACTTACAACGGTAAGTAATTGTTTCCCCACATCAACCTTTGCAACATAAAGGTGGTCTGAAGAGGGATGCGGTGAAACCTCAAGTATTTTCCCTATTACGACACCATTTAGGCCATCCCCCACTTCATGGATACCTTCAATCTCCGATGTTGACATTGTAAGTCTTTCCGCAACCTCATATGGATCTATATCAGAAATATCCACATATTCGGATAGCCAGTTATACGAGAGTTTCATTACTAACCACCTCAAATCTTTTTGAGCAAATCTATCAATATCAATTAAATATATCAAGGAATTTTAAAAGCTACTCCACCGATATGATTTCAAGTCCTTAAAACAAATTCCCCGGATTTAACATTCCCTCAGGGTCAAGAGTCATCTTAATCTTCTTCATCTGAGAAATGGTACTATCATCAAATAATATCCTGAGATATTCTTTCTTAAGCTTTCCAATCCCATGTTCAGCCGAAACCGAGCCACCAAGCTTAACAGCCATCTCACAAAAGCGCCTGTACAGTATCTTTGCTCTTTGTAATTCATCCTCGGAGTGGGGAACCATATTAACATGAACATGGTTATTACCAATATGCCCAAATATATAATATTCAATTCCCGATTGATTGAGTGTTTCTCTGTAAAAACTCATCATTTCCCTTAATTTCCCATTGGGAACAGAAAAATCAGTACCGACCTTATGGAGAGAAGGAATCGACTTCTTTCGTTCTGCAATAATGGAATTTATCTTCTCTGGAACCTGATGCCTGAATTTTTTTAGCCTCCCATGGTCTCTCTTATTAAGTGCCGATATCACCTCGTCAGATCTAATCCCATATTTAAAAAGATACTTTTCAAATCTGTCCAGTAGCTTAATAAAATCTTCATAATGGTTTTTGAACAACTCAAGGTAAACTGCATACCTATTTTCAGAATAATCCGGTATCTCCGAAGTGGGACCCTGATCTCGTTTGACTGCAAGAAGTAAATTCAAAGAAGAGGCATCAAAATATTCAAGAGCCAGAGGAGAAAATTCCCGCCTTGTATTCTCCACAAAATCTATACAATCCACCTCATTATCGAAAAACAATACACCGCCATAAAGGTAATCAGGTTCTTTAACCAGCCTCACAGTAACCTCTGCAATCACTCCAAGGGTCCCCTCACTTCCTATAAAAAGATCAATAAGATCCATTCTTTTTCTTGAATAATATCCAGCAGAGTGTTTAACCTTCGGTATATTATACCTCGGTACTGGAACCTGAAAATAACCTCCGTTAGCTACCGGTATCCTGAAAACCCCATCTTCTCCCTTAATATCACCTCTTTTAATCTTTAAAACTCTTCCATCAGCCAGAACTACCGTGAGTTCCTCCACCCAGTTTCTTGTCGGCCCATAGTAAAGGGTTCTTGCCCCAGATGCGTTTGTTGCCACAGTTCCACCAAGGGTGGCAGAGGTTTCCGTTGGATCAGGCGGATAAAAATATCGTTTTTTTTCTTCTAAAAATTTTTCATCAACTTCAATGCCAGAAAAAATCCTGTTCCTGAGTATATTTGATATCTCGTTCAGTCTTATGCCGCTCTGTGCTTTCAGAAGATAATTGCCATTTCCATCTTTCCAGATTTTAAGAACTCGCTTCATTTTTTCAAGAGAGATTATGTAACCACCGTAGGGTACAGCTCCAGCACAAATACCGGTTCTTCCACCCGATATTGTCAAACTCTCGCCATTATCCAGCGCTTCTCTGACAGCATAAACTAAATTGGAAATACTGGTTGGAAAATAAATCCTTTTTACACCTGATCCATAAACATTTGATTCATCCCTCAGGTAGTCTGTATACCCCTGTTCAACTTTGTCGTAACCATCAACTATCCTGAGTCCATTTTTATCCCCATTAACCTCGTAGATACAGGTATCTTCCATACTTTATAAATCCATATATTAAAATTATAACTTCACCAATTCCTGTAATTTTACAATTAAAAATCTGTACTGGTCGAAATCATTCTCCTCACAGTTCGCTTATCAAACGTGGAATAATTTCATAAAGATCTCCAACTATCCCGTAATCGGCATATTCAAATATAGGTGCTTCAGGGTCCTCATTAATCGCTATGATCTTCTCAGAACTTTTCATACCGGCTATATGCTGAACTGCGCCCGAAATTCCACAGGCTATGTAAAGCTTGGGACTTACCGTTTTACCAGTCTGACCAACCTGGTGTGCATAACTGATCCAGCCGAGATCAACAGCACCCCTTGAGGCACCAAGCACACCACCGAGTTTACTGGCTAATTTCTCAAGCAACCTGAAACCCTCAGGGCCACCAAGGCCCCTCCCTCCAGAAACAATAATATTAGCCTCACTTATGTCTATCTCCAGGTCCTCTATAATTCGCTCCACTATTCTTCCAGTTCTGAAAACTTGAATATCATATCTGCGCACCTTTATCTCAGAAGAAGGTCTTCCGTCCACAACAACTTTTTTAAAAGTATGAGGTCTAACAGTGGCCATCTGAGGTCGTGCGATTTCACAACCAATAACAGCCATGATATTTCCACCAAATGCAGGTCTGGTACTGAGAAGCAATTCACCATCCATTGTAAGATCGGTGCAGTCAGCAGTTAAACCAGTTTGGGCTCCAACGGCTATAAGTGGCATCAGGGTTCTACCAAACGATGTTGCTCCACAGAGTATAATGAGAGGCCTGAACTCTTTAATGGCAGAGAGTATAATCCTGGAAAGAAAATCGGTATTTTTATAATCTATAATTTCCCGATCCGAATATCTTCCTGAAGAATGTTTTATTAAATCCAGCTTTGAATCATCAGATTTATTTTTCTCATCCTCATAATTTTCATGGGTTCTGTAATCGATATTGGTTTCCCCATTCATGGTAGTCTGAGTGGCAAACAACTGAAGAATTATATCAGGCCCATACCTCTCCAGGGTTTCTATAGTGCTTTTCCCCTGGTCTCCAAAAATAACAGCTACCGTATTTTGATTTAAACTTTCATTTAACTTTCTGGCTTTTGAGAGCAGCTCAAGGCTTACAGGATGAATACCACTCCTCATAGTCTCAATGATAACCCATATATCCCTATAAGCAGACACTGAACAATCCCTTTAACTTTCAGAATAATACTCAAAATCATTTAAATTATGCAACGATCAATAAATCTTTCAACCCACATAAAATAAAAGACATATAATAACCAATGTCAAACACACGGGTCAGTTATTCTCTGATCCGATTTCTCTAATCCGGCTTTTCAAACCCATATAAAAAGCCAAAATACAATTATCCAACCAGAATCAACTCAACTCACACTTAACCCACAATTTCTTTTATTATTCTTGCCGCTTCCCTTGCCTTTTCACCCACGCTACCTTCAATGAAACGGACCTTTGATCTTATCTCGGGAGAAAAGACCTTTTTAACCCTCGTAGGAGAGCCCTTTAACCCACACCGATCAACCTCCACATCTATCATTTCATGTGTAAACAATCCCACCTCTGCCTTAAGACTCCTGAGAACTCCCTTCAAGGTCGGCATTCGCAATCTCTTTCCTGCCTTTACAACAGTAATAGCTAAAGGATAATCACAGTAAACCTTCTCCCTGCCCTCATCAGTTGCCCTCTCAAGAAGAATGCCATCCCCACTTACTTCTATAACATCTGTAACAAAGCTAATAACGGGAACACCAAGGAAACCAGCAACCTCAGGCCCAACCTGAGCCGTATCGCCATCAATAGCCTGTTTTCCAAAAAGTAAAACATCGTATGGACCTGTCTTTTGTATAGCCATGCTCAGTATATAACTGGTTGCAAGGGTATCAGACCCAGCAAAAATGCCATCGGTAAGTCTGAATGCTCTGTCAGCACCCAGGGATATGGCATCCCTTGCAACTTCTTCGGAGGATGGAGGCCCCATCGTTAATACTGTTATTTCACCTCCCATCCCGTCCCTGATTTCAAAAGCAAGCTCTAGTGCTGATTCATCGAAAGGATTTGTTATAACGGGTATTCCTTTCCTTATAAGTGTACCCTTTTCTGGATCTATTCTAATGTTCTGTGTATCAGGCACCTGTTTCATGCAAACACAATATCTCATGAAAGGCTGACTCCTCTATCAGCTAACTTCTATTTTAAACAAACGTCTTTAAACAAATGTCAGGAAAAGATTTCTAAATAATAAGGAAATACCTTTAAATTTTTATAAGGTAGATAAAACAAATTATATTACAGAGAATTTTCAAAGTTTTCCATTACTGCATCAATTTTTTTATTCGATCTCGTGATAACGAATTACAATAACTATAATTTTCGAAGGCCCAGAAATGTAAAGGATACCAGGACAGTAAGGCCAACAAACCCTATACCATACCCAATTCCAACTATATCTGCAATAAAACCAACTATCAGTGAAAATATAGAAACTACGATTGTTTTTAATTGGCTCTCAGCTGAAAGCCCACTTGCCATTACCCGACTCTTAATAACACCACTTATATAACCTACCATCAAAGGTCTTCTCATATTTTGTACTAGATACATAAGAATAAGACCAAGGATGGAAAGAACAAAATAATCTGCCTCATAAAAAATCCCTGAAAAAAGGATTATAAATCCACCAACAAGAAAAAGAAGATTAAGAGGTTTCAACTCGCTCTCAAAAGCATTATTTATCCTGTACGACCATCTGGATGATAGACTTGTCAGTATAAACAGAAAAAAATAAACAAGTCCAACTATTATTCCCAGTCTCTTCTCTTTTTCCATGAAAAGGAGAATAGGAATAATTGCAATGTAATTTTTAAGAACCGGTTGAAGATAATCTTTAAGAGTCTTAAATCCTCCATCGAAAAGAGCAGAGTTTAAAAATATTCTGAAAACTTTCCAGGACCTGAAAATCTGTAAAAAATCTTTAAATGTATCAATAAGTTTTTTCGATCCAGGCCGTTTAACCTCAAGTTGCTTATCATAATTGAGATAAGATGGATAAGTACTTATCAGCAGAAAACCCAGAAAATAGGGAAATACTGTGGCCAGAAAAATGATATCAAGGGAACCCGAAAGATAAACAAGTAAAGCTCCACCAATTGAAGAAACTGCAGAACCAAGCTGGGCCCAACTTCTTGTATGGGAGTAGTAGTCAACCCTATGCTCAAGTAACCCCCTAACTTTAAGATATTCCAGAATTATTGCCTTATGAGTCCCAGTCCTAAGAGCCTCGCCCACTCCAAAAAAGACCATAGCGACAGCATAGAAAAAGTAACCTGGTGAGAAATAGATTGTTAAAAAACTTATTATGTATGAAATAAAACACAGCAACATCGCTCTTTTTCTTCCAAATGAATCGGCAATGAATCCCGTTGGAATCTCGAGAAGGTTTGTTGATATTTCTCTTATTGAATAGAGGGCTCCTATCTGAAAAAAACTAAGTCCCATCTCTCTGAAAAAAAGGATGATAAAAGGATCGTAAAACTTGAGGTTTTTTAAAAAACCATAGGCACAGAACTTAATATACTGTATATCTCTTGGAAATCTCTGATCAATTTTGGTTTCTTTTTCAGTATTCTTCACAGAATCTTACCCAGTTAAATTATATAATTAGGGCGAACTTCGAGTTTTCATTATGAGACGCAAATTATTGATACAAAATAAAGAAATCAATAAATATGGATTTAAGTTGTTCGAAGTTCGCCGGCACTCCAACATTTTTGATTCTATTTTGCATTAGGATTTCTATTTTTCAGAAAACTCGACATTCGTTCAATTATCAAGTTCTTAAATTTACTGAAAAAGTAAAAATATAAAAATCTTAATAATAGAATTCATTGAAAGGGGATTCAACACAAAGAATAATATGGGGAATAGGCATATTCAAGAAAAATGGAGGTACTCATCTGGATAGGCCCGGTACCTGTAATTTTTACACTCAAAATAAAGTTAAAATAATTATACTAATGGAACTATCCTGTATAATATATATGGTATGCGCAATTTGGTTTAAAATCTTAATCTCTCGGGAAGAAGGGGATTTTTTAGGAATGTTACAAAAAATAAGAGAGTTTATTGAAAAAAATGACAGACTGATCAAACTCTTCGACATGAAAATCGAAAGAGTTAAAAGGGGATATTCAAAGGTAAGCATGATCGTTAAGGAAAATCACCTTAATGCTGCACTTGTCTGCCATGGTGGTACAATATTTTCATTGGCAGATGTTGCTTTTGCTCTGGCATCAAACAGCCACGGTACAATAGCACTGGCCATTGATGTGAGCATAAGCTACCTAAAGGCTGTTCGAGCAGGCGAGAAGATAACAGCAATATGCAGGGAAAAGCATCTGGGAAGAAATATTGGAGTTTATGAAATCGAGATAATAAACGACCAGAATGAACTGGTATCACTCCTAAAAGCAACCGCATTTCGCAAAAATGAACCTCTTATCTCGTAAAATCTGAAAGCATCTCAAATTAATATAAATATGTCCAGGAAACACTATCAAAACCTGGCATCATAGATCAATTAAAGGTGCTCCGGTAATTCCTAAAATCCTGATTTTCTCCAATAAATCCATATACCCCATATAATCGTACTTATAGATTACGAAAACATCTCGATATTTAAGAATAAAGATGAAGATAGACTCATATCATGCAGCTGGAGGAAAAAATGAAAAGGATTCTTATGATAATTGGAGCAGGTATACTTCAGGTTCCTGCAATAAAAATAGCAAAAGAAATGGGATTGTTAACACTGGTAACAGACTACAATCCTGAAGCCCCAGGAATGAAAATAGCTGATTTTCCAGTTGTGATGAGCACAAGAGATGTTGACGGAACAGTTAGAATTGCAAAAGAGTTTGCAAAAAAAAGGAGAATAGATGGAGTCATAACGGTTGGCACTGATGCCTCACTTACTGTTGCTGCAGTTCAGAATGCCCTCGATCTTCCCGGCAACAGAATAGATGTTGCAGAGGCAACAACACATAAGGTTAAGATGAGAGAAAGGCTTAAAAAACATAATGTCCCTGAACCAGAGTTCTATCCTTGCTGGAGCTACGACGATGTCAAAGCCGCTTCTGAAAAGCTTGGTTTTCCCTTTGTGATAAAACCCGTTGATAATATGGGAGCACGGGGGGTAATGAAAGTTACAGATACTGAATCCCTGAGATTTGCCTATGAAAGAGCCAAAAATGCATCTCCCAGAGGTGAACTCATTGCTGAAAGTTATATGGAAGGTCCAGAGCTGAGCATTGATGCCCTTGTCTGGAATGGGAAAATTTTTATTACAGGTGTTGCAGACCGAATAATAGAGTTTCCGCCCTACTTCGTAGAAACAGGACATATAATGCCCACGAATCTTGATAAAAAATTGGTCAATGAGGGTATTAAAGTTTTTAAAAAAGGAATCAGGGCACTGGGTATTGAAATCGGAGCTGCCAAAGGAGATATTAAAATAACACAAAAAGGAGCAATGGTCGGAGAGATTGCTTCCAGACTCTCCGGTGGCTTTATGTCAGCCTACACATATCCTTACTCAAGCGGTGTAAATCTGATAAAGGCGGCAATCAGAATAGCACTGGGTCAGGATCCCGGGGATTTAACTCCAAAGTACAATCTTGTTGCAGTTGAAAGGGCAATAATCCCCGGAAGCGGTGTAATTAAGAAAATAGAAGGGATAGAGGAGGCTCTCAATATTGAGGGAGTAAAAAACGTTTTTATCACATGCTCCGTAGGTCAGGTAATACACATTCCCACGAGCAATGTGGAAAAATGCGGCCATGTTATTGCAGTAGGAAGAACAAGAGAAGAAGCACTGGCCAGAGCAAATCTCGGTGTCAAAACGGTGAAAATAACACTGGGAAATGAGGGAGAACTTAATCACGGCTTAATCCGAAAAAATAGTCTCGAGAAACTTGAGGGAATATGCTCTGTATGCATCGTATGTGATGGTAGAGCATGTGCAGGTCGAATACCGGGCATAGGTGGCATTGGAAATGGAGAAGGATTTAGAAGAAACGTTGAATCATTCAAAAAATATTTTATTAAGCCCCAATTGTTGAAATCCACAGACAACATAAATACTGGAACAAACATATTCGGAATACCACTGGACCTGCCTGTAATATTATCCCCCATATCAGGAATGAAAAGAAACTTCAATAGATTGTACGGGGAAAAAGACTACAATATCAAAGTTCTCAAGGGGGCAAGAAAAGGAGGAACAATAGGATGTATTGTAGAAATCGAGGATGAAGGAAATGATTTCTCCTACATAACAAACCCCATAGAAGAGGTTTCGGGGTATGGAATTCCATTCTTAAATCCATCAGGGGGAGAATTTTCAACAATCAAAAACCTGGAAAAACTATTGGGTGCGGGAGCAAGACTCTGTGGCCTTACCATCGATTTGACAGATTTAAAAGGAGCAGCCATTGTAGATGAAAAATCCCTTAAAAGAATAATATCAAGGTCACCTGTTCCAATAGTAATAAGAGGTATCCTTTCAATTGAAGATGCATTAAAAGCAGTGGGTGCAGGTGCAAGTGCAATATTTATTACAAATAGAGGGGGAAGAATCCTAGAAAGCCTGCCAGCGACAATAGATATGCTACCAGAAATAAAAGAGGCCGTCGGAAATGAGGCACTCATTATCCTGGATGGAGGAATTAGGTCAGGCGAGGATGTTTTTAAAGCACTGGCCATGGGTGCTGATATTGTTGGGATTGGAAGACCCGCCTTCATCTACCTTGCTGGTGGAGATGAAGAAGGTATAGAATTATACCTTCAAAAAATAAAGGATGAACTATCCAGAACTATGATGATAGCAGGAATTAAAACCATAAAAGAAATACAAAAAAATACACTCTTCGATGAAGAGCTTAAAGATAAAAAACCTACCAAACTTATAGAAGCAATCTAATTTGACTTAAAATTTCCAACATCTACAATAATAGATAGGTACATATCTAACCAAATTTTAATTATTTTCTTGACTTTCAAAACCATTTAGTATAAAATAATTTTTTGTGGAATTAAAAAATAAAAATTAAAAATGAACCTCATTATTAATTACTCACTGGTCTTAAATAGAAACATCGAAATACATCCCTTACCCAGAAAAAGGCATACCTTTTACAGAGAGCATTCATAATCTTATAAAACCGAAAGGGGGTGGTTTTGAGGCAGTTATTCTACAGGCACTACCCTGTTTATTTTTAAATCCTAAAAAATTTTAATAAGAGGAGGTATTAAAATGAAGAGGTTAGTTGTTCTTTTAGCCGTTCTTGCATTGCTTGTACCAGGTCTGTTATTTGCAGGCGGAACCAAAGAGAAGGGTGGTAAAAAGGCTGCCGTTGAAGAGGGGAACGAGATTACACTCTACACATCCCTTGAAACAGATGAAACACAGGAGTACATCAAAGCAGCAGAAGCAGCCACTGGTCTCAAGATAAACTGGACCAGGTTTTCTACAGGCATTCTCGGTGCGAAACTAATCGCCGAGAAGGCAAACCCGCAGGCCGACGTGGTATATGGCTGGGCAGTAACCTATCTGATGGACTATGTACAGAGAGGATTCTTTGAACCATACAAACCAAAAGATGGAGATAAGATTCCTGCAAAGTTTAAAGATCCAAATGATTACTGGTATGCTATTGACCTGTATCTGGCAGCGTTTGCTGTAAATACAGAAAAACTCAAAGAGTATGGACTTCCAATGCCAAAATCCTGGCATGATCTTACGAATCCAGTTTATAAGGGTCACGTAATTATGCCAAACCCGGCAAGTTCTGGAACCGGGTTCCTCCAGGTTGCAGGTATACTTGAATCCATGGATCCAGATTACAAAAACAAACCCGTCAAAGAAAATAAAGGATGGGAGTTCCTCGAGCAGCTGGATAAAAATATGGGACAGTATATTAAAAGTGGATCAAAACCTGCAAAATATGCAGCTGCAGGTGAGTATGTAATCGGCTGCTCCTTTGCTTTTGTTATAGCCAATCTCAAAAGAGAGGGCAAACCTGTAGAGCTTGTCCTTCCCGAGGAAGGAAGTGCATTCGAGCTCGAGGCAAATGCACTTATGAAGGGTGCAAAACATCCAAACAATGCGAAGAAGTTCCTCGACTGGGCTATTTCTGATGAGGCCATGAAACTGTACGCAAAATGGAAGGTCGGTGTAACAAAGCCAGGTATCCCACCTGCAAGGCCTGATTTACCGAAACTCGAAGATATAAAGCTTATCCCAATGGATTTCGAGTGGCAGTCAATCAACAGAGCAGATATAATCATCACCTGGCAGGATAAGTTCTTAAGATAAACTACTCTGAGCATTACAATTCAGAAACAAAGGGAACTCCCTCAAAAGAGAGGGAGTTCCTACTTTTTTATAATTATCAAAAGAAAAAAGATTGTTAATTTATTGGCATTTTCAATAATCAATTTTTTTACTTGAATTTAGTGCTTAAAGAGAGGATTTTTGTTTTAAGCAAGTATTTATATTCCCATATGCATGCTTTTCATAAAGGAGCTTTGCATAATATTTATTAGACACAAAGTCAGGATGGAGGAACGAAATGCCCAAAAATCTTGTGCTTGAGCATATCACAAAGAAGTTCGACAAGATTGTAGCTGTCAGAGATATGAATCTGGAAGTGCAGCAGGGAGAGTTTATATGCTTTCTTGGGCCTTCCGGATGTGGAAAAACAACAACTCTAAGAATGATAGCGGGCTTTGAAATTCCCACGGAAGGAATTATAAAATATGATGGAAAAATAATAAATGATTTAAGCCCACAGAAAAGAAACTTCGGAATAGTCTTTCAGTCATACGCTTTATTCCCCCATATGACCGTAGCCGAAAATGTCGGCTTTGGACTTAAGATGCATAAGGTACCAAAAGACCAGATTGAAAAGCGAGTTGATGAACTACTTGAGATGGTTGGACTTGAAGATCAAAAATACAAATATCCTCCAGAGCTTTCCGGTGGCCAGCAACAGAGAGTTGCACTTATAAGGTCCCTTGCAACATATCCTGAAATCCTGCTACTGGACGAACCTCTTTCTGCCCTTGACGCGAAAATAAGGGTCAATCTCAGAGCTGAAATAAAAAGAGTTCAGGTTGAACTTGGGATAACAATGGTATATGTGACTCACGATCAGGAGGAGGCTCTCTCCATATCAGATAGAGTAATTGTAATGAACCATGGATATATAGAACAGGTGGATCGACCAATTGAAATTTACAAGAATCCCAAAACAAAGTTTGTTGCCGATTTTGTAGGAACCTCCAACTTTTTTGAGGGAACGCTTCATGGCAATGTATTAAAGGATAAAGGAGGATGGGGTGAGTTTGTTGTGGCCAAAAATGTTCTTGAAAATTCACGTATTACATCCGGGAACGTTTCTCTATCAATCCGCCCAGAGAAAATCTTACTTTTCAAAACACAGAACGAAATTCCAAAGGAATACGAAAAAAGAAACATTAAAGCGGGTAAAATTGAGGTTGTAACGTTCCTTGGCGTAATAGTTAGAATCCTTGTAAAAATCGGCGAATCCCATGTTATCGTAGATATCACTGAGAAAGATTTTGAAAAAACCATGCTAAAGATGGGCGAAACAGTATATCTATACTTTCCGCCCGAGGACTTTTTAGCTTTTCAATCATAACTGGAGGTCAACCATGGCAGAAGCAAGAACTATCGAAGTTAAACCTGTAAAAACAGTTCTCTCCGACCAGGCAATTGCAAACATAATAATAACCATTTTTGCCATATTTTTCATAGTATTTCTCATTTTTCCACTTTTTCAGATATTAAAAACCAGCTTTATCGCGGAAGGAAAGCTAACACTAAAAAATTATTTTGAATACTTCGGAAAATCATACATCAGAAAATCTTTATGGCATAGCCTCTATGTATCCACAGTAACAACAATAATTACCACAACAATGGCATTTTTTGTTGCATATGCCATAACAAGAACAACCATAAAACTAAAGTCATTTTATAAAGCCGTTTCTTCTCTTCCATTAATGGCACCATCTGTAGTACAGGCTCTCGCACTTATTTCTTTATTTGGCCGTAACGGTCTTTTTACCAACTGGTTTGAAGCAAAATGGGATATATATGGACCGGTGGGGATTATAATTTCTGAGGTTCTGTACTGTTTCCCATACGCATTGATAATACTTATTACCACCCTCTCAGCAGTCGATACAAGATTGAATGAAGCTGCAGAGTCTCTTGGAGCTGGACCACTAACAGTCTTTCGTAAAATTACCATACCATCCGCCAGATACGGTATTTTTTCGGCAGCGGCCCTTGGGTTCAATTTAACAATCACAGACTTTGGAAACCCAATAGTTATCGGTGGTGATTACAATGTACTGGCAACAGAGATCTACACTCAGGTTGAGGGTATGCAGAGATTTGATCTCGGAGCTACGATTAGTGTTATCCTCCTCGTTCCCGCAGTGCTTGCATTCGTTTTGAATAACTACTTCACCAAGAGAAACTACGCGCTGATCAGTGGTGCTGCTCGACCCTTCCTCAGACCTTCAAAACCTGGAGTAAAGGTTCTATTTACCGGTATATCAATGCTCATATCACTTTCAATTATTATTGTATTTCTCACCATATTCTGGACATCTATTGTGGATGTCTGGGGCGGAAGAGCAGGCCAATCGAAACAGATACTGAAATGGCTAACAACATTCAGTTTGAGACATTATGATTTCGCCCACAGGGGCAGATCCATTAATGTGGTATGGACAAGCCTATGGATCTCAGCCGTTGTAGCATTCTTTGGTTCATGGTTAACCCTTATAGCCGGTTACATAGTTGAGAAAAGAAAACCAGCAGGACACCAGTTACTCTATCTTATAACCGTTCTTCCCGCTGCTATACCAGGGCTTGTTCTGGGACTTGGATATATCCTTGCATTTATCAAAGTAAACTGGCTGTATTATAAAGCTTCCATAATAATCCTGAATATTATAGTTGCTAACTTTACACTTGGTATGCTTAACACAATGACAAACATGAAGAATATTGATAAATCTATAGATGAAGCTTCAACCTCTCTTGGCGCAGATCTTCCAAAATCTTTCTTCAGAGTTATTTTTCCGTTAAGCAGAACAAGCTTCTGGAACAACATGTTATTCTTCTTTGAGAGAAGTATGGTAACAATCAGTGCGGTTATATTTCTCGTATCACCCAAAGTAGACCTTGCATCTATAACAATCATCCACCTGATAGATGATGGATATTTTGAAAGTGCATGTGCAATGTCCATAATAGTTGTTGCAATAGTGGTTGCTGTACATGCAATTTTCATTACGATATTCAGAAGAAAAGGGCTGGATGTACTTTAAATAACAGTAAGATTGGGTTGTTGGAGCAGTAATATTTTTCAACACATGCGTGGCCCCTCAAAAACCCGTACCATCAAAAAGATGGAAAACAAAAAAGGGTAGCTTATTTAAAAGCTACCCTTTTTTATTTCACATTATTACATTTCACATCTAACGTTTCTTTTTCTCCTCAGGTACAGCGATCAACATTGGAACTGGAGAATGATGCAAAACCTTTGATGCAACACTCCCAAACAACCATCGTTTAAATCCTGATCTTCCATGCGAACACATAATAATCAAATCCACATCCTCTTCTTCGGCTACCTCGAGTATTTTTTCAGCAGGTTCACCATCAATTACCAATCTGGTTTCAGCAGGAATATTTTCAGCTGCTAACTCTTTCGCGATTTTTTTAAGATATCTTTCGGCTTCCTTTTCTCTTTTTTCTTCTGCCTGGTGTAAATGTTCAGCCCCAATATTGCTCTTTATATCAGGCAGGATAGCCTCCACCACCCTGACAAGGACCACCTTTTCAATTTCGTTCACCTTAACAACAGATCTCAGATGTTCAAACGCTTTCTCTGCAAGCTCTGATCCATCAAGTGGTATTAATACTTTTTTGTACATAATCTTCTCTCCCCAAATCGAAAAATTAGATAAAACACTTTCAATTTTACTGCTCCTCAGGTGTCTTTTCTATCATTAAAATCTTTCTTTTTGATTTATTCTAAACAATGTAGAACTTATTTTTCATATGTTACGACCTCATCCTCCCACAGCACCTGTAAACTCTGCTCCAAAGTACTGTCTCGGCAACCAGAGTGCTATATCCGGGAATATCATAAGGATTATTAATCCTACAATCATAACAAGTACAAATGGGAAGATAGATTTATATATATCAATAATTGTAATTTCCTTTGGAGCCATTGCTCTCATTAAAAACAGGTTGTATCCAAATGGCGGTGTTAAATACGCAATCTGACAGGTTACGGTGTAAAGAACACCGTACCATATCGGATTAAAACCGAGTTTTATTACCAGCGGTACATAGAGCGGGGCAACAATTATAAGCATAGCTGTGTCATCGAGAAACATACCAAGTATAATATAGGTCGCCTGCATCATTGCGATTACGCCCCAGGGCCCAAGCTCTCCACCGAGAAATAGCTTTTCAATACCGTGTATCGCTCCAAGACCATCGTAGATTGCACCAAATGCAAGAGCAGCAAGAATAACCCACATAAACATACAGCTTACATTCAATGTTTCTTTAAGCACTTCAATAAACTTCTGCCAATTCAATCTTCTATTGATAATAGCTGCGAATGTTGTCACAGCAGCTCCAACAGCAGCACTTTCAACAAGACTTGTTATTCCAAGGAAAAATAGACCTGTCATCATAAATATAATGAATATAGGAAGCAATGCGGCCCTCAGTAGCTTAAATCTCAATCTCCAATCATATTTAGCTCTCTCTTCTGCTGGCAAGGCCGGCCCAAGATCTTTCTGAATCAAACACCTAATAACAATGTAAAGTATAAAAAGCCCCGCTAACATAAATCCAGGGAAGACACCCGCAAGCCATAAGTGTCCAACAGGTTGTCTTGCAATCATAGCATAGAGAACTAAAACAACGCTTGGCGGTATCATAATACCCAAAGAGCTTCCCGCCTGGATAACCCCAGTAACCATTACCTTATCATATTTTCTCTTTAACATTTCGGGTAAACATAGTGTAGCCCCTATAGCCATTCCCGCAACACTCAGACCATTCATAGCGGCGATAATAGCCATAAGTCCGATAGTTCCGACAGCAAGCCCACCCCTCAGAGGACCCATCCAAACATGGAACATCGTGTAAAGGTCATCTGCAATACCAGAAATAGAAAACATATATCCCATGTAAATAAACATGGGAAGGGTTAATAACGCATACCAGTTAAGCAAACTGAAGCTTGCCTGAAAAGATAATGTAAAACCGCCTTTACCCCACAGTGCTATTGCCCATGCAGCTCCTACTCCTCCAATAACGGCAAATATTTCTCTACCCGTTGTAAGGGAGATCAACATTGATAGGAATATTAAAATACTAATCATTTCATAGCTCATTTTATTTCCTCCCCTCTAGCAATTGCAACATCCTTTAAGAACTCGGCAAACGATTGTAGAAACATAATTATCATTCCAAATACCATGATAAACTTTATTGGGGCTAAAGGTGGAGCCCAGATAGTATATGAATGTTGATGATGAACAAGGGCGTATCTTATAGCTGTTATACCACCAATTATCAACACCACAAGGTAAAAAAACATATAAGGAAAGTATGTTAGAGCATCTGCACGCGACTGTCCCCTTTCGGTCCATCTGTGGTAAAATAGGTCCATTCTTACATGCCCACCAAGTATTAATGAGTAGCCTCCACCAAGAAGATAATACGCAGCCATTATAAACTCAGCAACCTCCATACCCCAAATATGGGCACGGTTAAATACTGTTCTCGAAATTGTCTCGAAAACTAGAGCAGCCATCAATCCAACACCCAGATACATTGCAAAATAACCTATAAACATGCTCGTCTTATCCATCGCCCTAACATACGATCTTGCAATCTTTTTCATAGGGCTCACTCCTTTCAGATTCCGTTTGTAATTGATATTATTGAGTAATACAAATCATCCTCAATAATCAGCAAAAAATCTTCCTCTTTCTAAAATATTTTACCAAGCGAATAAATACTTTTTTCATTTTTTCTATTAGTTTTACTCGATATTTCTGCATCTTAATTATTTTTTAATTACACTTGTAAATAGAGATTAATTTTACCGGTTCCAGATTTTTAAATCTGGAACCGGTTTTAATAAACATTATGAATAAATAACAGAGAATTCTTAGATTAGTACCTGTATGGAGGTCCTGCTTCTTCCATTATCTTTGTGTACTCTTTCAGAATTTCCACAACCTTAGCGTTTCTCGGACTCATCTTTGCTTTTTCATCCCAGTATTTCAAAGCTGCCTTTTCTACAATCTTCCACTCGTCAGAGGGTATTGATGTTAGCTTAAGCTTTTCACCCTGTGTTCTGTAGTGAGCCTCACCCCACCAGTACCAGTACAACCTGTAGTAATGTGATCTATCAATAGTCAGCAGGTAAAGCTCTTTAAGATGATCGGGAAGTTTTTCCCAGGACTCGGTGTGCACAAACCATCCACCCGACCATGCACCATCAATCGGGTTTGTCAGATAGTAATCACAAACATCAGCCCAACCTACAGTATAGTCCTCTGTAATACCTGACCATGCAACACCATCAAGAACACCTGTTTGTATTGACATCTGGACATCCTCATAAGGCATTACCATGGGTACAACGCCGAACTGCTTCATGAACTCACCACCAGCCGGGAACATGTACATTCTGAGACCCTTGAAATCTTCAATATGTCTAATTGCTTTCTTTCTTGTTGCAAAGTTACATGGATCCCAGCTACCCTGGCTTAACCATGTAACACCCTCAACCTCATCATAAGCCTCTTTCCAGATCTCATCCAGACCATAATATTTGTGGAGGACAGCAACATCCAGAGAATACCTGGTTGAGAGTGGGAAATAGGCACTGAAAACTGCTATGTCCACCGGCGAGGCCATGGACTGATCATCACTAACTACTGCGTCAACTGTACCATCCTGCAGGGCTTTAAACAACTCACTGTGTGGAACAAGCTCATCAGCTGAGTACACATCGATGATCATCTCGCCATTTGCCGCTTTGTTGAACTGCTCGATCGCATTTTTTACTACATGCTCATTCAGTGCGGCACCTGCATAAGACTGCAATCTCCACCTGATTGGTTCTGCTGCCTTTTGTTCAGCTGGTGCTTGTGCTTGAGCCTCTGCCTCTGCTGGCTTTTCCTTTTTCTGGCAGCCGCTCATGAACACTAGCATGGCCAGAGCAGCCAGCAGGGCTACGACAACGAACAGTTTTTTCGTCGTCTTTCTTCTCATAAAAGTACCTCCTCTTAAAAATATTTTTTATTTAAAACAGACTACAAGCAAAACAAGAAATATCACAAGTGAGAAAATAATTTAGACTTTAAAAGAACAATGGTTTGTAAAATCGTATGATCTTCAAAATTATTGTATACCTTCATACTATCATTATGTATGACTACAATTATACATGTCTACCTATATGTGTTCATTTTAAAAGAAAAATTGCAGTTGTCAAGAAAAAAATAAAAAATTTCACATCAAAATAATAATTTTTTTTGCAGGTAAACATTTTCCTGCTACTATGGTTAAAAAACCATACTAAAGTTATTTGATATCTTTGAATTTTATTATTTATATTTGTATACTACCCAGTAATTCGACATTGAATACTATCATAATAGTAAAACGATCGCAATAAAAAAATGAAGTTATAAATTAAAATGTTACATTAAAAACACTTTTAATATCTATAATTTTTTTATTGACAAAAAGCAGGAAATTTAACAAAATCAAAGTGATATACATGTGTATACAAGAACTTGTGTATATATCCTCCATTACTTTGTAAAAGAATAATACAAATACCAATAAAGGGGAAAATACCATGGAAAAACTAAATCTACTCGAGGTTGAATTAACAAAAGATCTTTTTCTCGATTTACTAATGCCAGAATGGAAAGGTTGCAAGGATCTGGAGATCTCAGTATTAAGTGGAGGGATTACAAACAAACTCTACAGGGTAAAATCGGACATGGGAGATGTGGTAGTAAGAATTTACGGGGATAAAACAGAATTATTCATAAATAGGGACTACGAAACAGAATGCCTTAGAAAAGCCTCTGATCTTGGCATATCACCAAAACTAATAAAATATATGCCTGAGCTTAAAGTTACAATAGTAGAGTTTATAACCCATGGATACACTCTAAAAAATAAAGACTTCTTAAGAGTTGAACTTAGAGAGAAAATCATAAATCCAATTAAAAAACTGCACAGAAGTAATATAACCTTCCCGATGATATTCAACCCTCTCGTAGAAGTCAAAAAAATGTTCAACATTCTCCGGGATTTGAAAGAATATCCGGAGTTTGATATAAGGGGCACAATAGAAAAACTGGAAAAACTTTACTCAGCCATAGATATTCCGGATTCCGAGTTCAAACCCTGCCATAACGATCTCCTTGCAGAAAATTTTATACTGGTAAAGGAGGGTTACGAACACCTTTATCCAGAACCGATGTATATTATCGACTGGGAATACGCAGGTATGGCTCCTCCATATTATGACATAGCAGATATGTTTCAGGAAATCCTCGTCGACAGAGAAACGGAGAAAGCATTTGTAAACCTATACTGTGATGGGCAGGATTTTGACAAGAATCTATACTTGATAGACATGTTCAAACCTTTTCCGGATATATACTGGTTTCTATGGAGCCTAATTCAACAGAATATATCAACCATCGAGTTCGATTATTATAACTACGGAAAGGCTAAATATTTAAACGCACAGAAAAATCTCGATTATATTGAGAAACATTACGGTGTAAAACTATAAAAACTCTAAACCAGTCTCATTAATAAATCAACTACTGTGTCTTCCAAAAAATTTGAACATTAAGAAAAGGCCACCGATTACAAGGCCGATTAGCCCAATGCCAGCGTAACCCCATATAGGTGTGGCCGCTACATTTACACTCAGATCTATATCATCCTCGCTATCCTCCTGGCCTTTAGCATAGACTGTTACTGTGTACTCACCCACCAGTGCTTCATCATAAGGCTTAATAATAACTTCAACAGTTTTTGACTCTCCCGGTTTAATCAAATCAATTCTCTCAGGTTTAAATTCAACCTCCCAGTTCTCTGGTTTAAAAGTGGTAAGCGTAATATCTCTATTAATAGCAGTTCCTCTATTCTCCACATAGAGCTTTATTTTTGATTTTTCTCCAGGTTTTGCATCTACTGAGAGTAATCCATCAGGGGTTCCAAGTTTTAATTCATAGGAACCCAGGAATATGACCTTAAACTGAACTTCTTCCTCATACTTTTCAGTGCTGACCTTTACTGTGATGGGATATTCTCCTGGTGGAGATAAATAATACGGTTTTACCTCAACATCAATCACCTTATTCTGTTTTGGTTTTAATTTAACACTTGATATATATTTGGTTTCATATGCTGGTTTGAAATTAACCTCCCATTGATCTGGAGCTTCCGCCTGAAGATTAAATAAATCTTCATCATCAAGCTCATTTTCAACATTTATTGAAAACTCAAACTCCTTTTTAATGGAACCTCTCAAAACAGGATAATAGCTATCCACTCTAATTTTTCCAAAAGATTTTTCCTTCTTTTTCTCAACTACTTCAACATTTAGATCTTTTCTCAATTCTATTCTTCTGTCCTCAGATCTTGCCTTAATACTGATTAAATATTTTCCAAGCTTTACATTCTCTCCTGGTCGTACCCGGAGAGTAAGCAACTTTTCTTCATCTGCCGGAAGGTATATACCAGAAATCTTATAAGCTTCTTCTTCTATACTAACCTTCCAACCATCTGGCATTTTATCAATCCATAAATTGAGACTTACATCCTTTTTGCTATAATTCTCCAATATAAGATCCATACTAAAACTATTACCTTTCTGTACTCTTATTCCTGAGTATTGTGTTGCCAGAATAACCTCCCCAACCTTTCCCAGAGATTTACCAGCACTTTCACCCGAATAACACAAAATTCCAGAAAGAGATATTAAAAAGAAAAGAGTCACCAGTACCACTCCGAATATCTTTCTCCTATGCATCATTCATCCCTCCAGGAAAAATGTTTACACTCTTGTTTTCTAAAAGGTATATATTGGAGATTACTTTCTCTAATAAAATAACTTAATTTACATATTTATAAAAATATTATATCTATCTCACGTCAAATAATTTTACCCCAGTACAACATTTAAATCTCATGCTTCAAAAATCTTATCTAGTTTTATATTTAGAACTCTTTTACAGCGGGACAAAAAATTTATATCAGAATTAGCCCTGTGCCATTCATAAACCGGAATAGGTATTTTTCAAAAAGGGGATTGGGATGAATTGATTTTTTATATCCGACCGTGAAAAAGTAAAGATTGTTTTTTATTTAGTCTTTATATACCTCAGGAGACCTTAGATAAAATACATCTAAAATATTTTCGGCCCTGCTTACCAACTTGCCGGATCAACAAGCATCCACCGCAGGGCCGTTACAAACTAAATATTTAATCAGTAATCTCTATACCGAAACGGGAATCACCCTTCTCTTTGATACATCAGCACTCTTGATTGCCTCAACCACAAAGTTCTCCATCTCGTCTGTAGCACCACCAAACTGCTTTGCCGTTGCAATCGTACTTGGATGTGTATTGAACTGTGGAGGCTCAAGGCCTTTCGGATCATACGCTTCCCTGAAATACTGGAACTTCATCAGCTTATCCAGTATCTCCTCAGGAATCTCTTCCTTCCAGCCATCAGGATCAAACTCTATATCAACTCCGTATTTATCAACCTCATTTATATACTTCGGAGGACATGTAAATACCGCATTGGCGCCAGCAAGTTTTTCAAAATGCCACAGCCTCTTTTTACCATTAACCACCGGTCCACTTCTCATCGAACATATAAGCATCTTACTCGGTAACCCATTCTCCTCAAGATATTTCATAGCCTTCTTGAATATCGCTATACTCGCCCATCTTATGTCTGCCTCGGTAAGCTCAATACCAAGCTCCTCAGATTCTTTCTGGAAGTTTCCAAGTGCTTCATACCTGCCCGTCATTGAAGTTATAACCGATCGCCACATGCTCAGATCAACACCATTCTTCTTCGCTTCCTCAAGACCTTCTTTAACCGCATGAGCAACCGCTACGAACTGTGGAAGAACAAAAGCCAGTGTACAGTTAGTTGGTATTCCCTTGGAAGTTAGGAACTTTATAACCCTGACTCCCTGTTCGGTCCCGGGGATCTTTATCATAACATTGCTGCTCAGCGATGCCAGCTCAAGTGCCTGCTGTTTCATCGCCTCTTCATTCTCATAATCCCTCGGATCAACCTGTCCCGATAGGTAGCCGTACTTATAGTTTGAAGCCCTGAATACACCCAGATATTTCTCGGCGCCTCTTTTAACTACCTCTTTATACATCATCCACCAGAGCTCATGTGTACTGGCATCCGGATTCTGCCTTTTCTTCTCTATTACCCATTCCTTCCAGAAAGCAGGATCATCCTTGATAACAGCACCAGATAGTGGTGGGTTTGTTGTAACCCCTCTAAATAGCTGTTCCATGGGTTTATCAGAGATATAGTACCGATCAAGAACCTCTTCTTCTTTATCTCTCTCTTCAAGTGGTTTACTCTTTATACGTTGTTTCTTCCACGATTCAAAAACAAGTGGAGACGAATCCCACCAGATTTCAACATTTTCACCCGTTTCATTAAAACGCTCTATTGGGCTCTTTTCAGCGGCCATGTTCATTACCTCCTTAAAAGTTTAATATTAATTACATTTACTACTATTCTTACACCCGGGTCGAAACCATTCACCTGAACAGTCTCGACCCCGAATTTTTTTCATCCAAAAATACTACTTTGAAAAGAACTCTTTTATAACCTTAACGGCAAGTTCATTTTCCTCTTTTGTTCCGATTGTTATTCTGAAGAA
>CAZFGQ010000001.1:40646-114988 GCA_964518675.1 uncultured Spirochaetota bacterium | reverse complement strand
TGAATGCTCAGTGCGGCTCAATGCGAATAAAAAGTTAACAGCGCAAATGCCTTATCCTCGATTTTTCTTGATAATTGGTGTTCAATCGGGTATATAAAGAGGAATGATCTGGACTATTTGAAAGGTACCTTAAGGAATGGACTATCCAATTACCACTTTTAACCTCACAAGAAAATATGGAGAGAATGTTGCGGTAGAAAATCTAAATATCAAAATAAAAAAAGGAGAAATTTTAGGACTGCTGGGTCCAAATGGTGCTGGCAAAACAACAACTATAAGAATGCTAACGGGGATGATAAAACCCACCAGTGGGTATGCAGAGGTTATGGGGATGAGGACAGATGAGAGAGTTGAGGATGTACACAGAGTAGTGGGTTTGTTAACGGAAAATCCAGGGTTTTACGAAAGGCTCAGTGCATGGGAAAATCTCATTTATTTCGCACGATTTTATGACATTGATGCTTGGGCTCAGGTAGAAAAATATCTCGGGGTTGTAGGATTGTGGGAAAAAAGGGAGCAGAAGGTTGGGACATTTTCCAGGGGGATGAAGCAGAGGCTGGCGATAGCGAGAGCATTGGTTCATGATCCCTCCGTTGTTTTTCTGGATGAGCCCACATCCGGGCTTGATCCGGAGATAGCAGGCGAGATAAGGGAGTTGATAAAAAAGATGAAGGATCGGGGTAAAACAATATTTTTATCCACACACAACCTCCATGAGGCAGAGGCTCTATGTGACAGGATTGGGATTCTGCATAACAGATTGTTACTTCTCGATACCGTAGAAAACTTAAAGAAACGATTTTCCGGACATGAGGTAACTGTTGAGATGGACGGTGCTCATTCAGAAATAGTTGAGAAAGTGAAAGCCCTGCCATTTGTGAAGGAGGTTTTTCAGAAAAATAATAATCTGACTGTTGGCATTTTGAATCCCGATGAAAATAAACCTGAACTTGTGAAATATCTGGTTGAGAATGGAGTAAAGGTACTGGGTGTTTATGAGAAGCACGTGACCCTTGAAGACATATATCTGAAGCTTGTAAAGAAAAAATAGAGGGCGAGTTCGATAAAATGTTTTTTAGAAATTTTAGAAATCATGGAAGTAAAAAACATATCTTGAATATTATTGGAAAGGAATGGAAGCTTGCATTCACAACTCCTTCTACAGCACTGTTTATCACTCTCCTGCCGATTATTATAATTTTTCAGGCTCTTCTTTACATCTATCTTATTATGAGATTTGCTGGTGCGGAAGTCTTAATGAAAACCTTTCTTGGTGGAGTGATGAGTGAATGGATTGAAATGTTCTCACCTGAATCCATTGGATTTTCCATCAATGATAGATTTGCTATTTTCTTTCTTGCTCAGTTCCCATTTTATATGCTGCTTATCCCTGCGATGGTGGCAGTGAGCCTTGCTGCATTCAGCATAGTTGAGGAAAAACAGGCAAAGACACTTGAGCCTCTTCTTGCTACCCCGGTAAGAACCTGGGAGTTATTGATGGGTAAGGCTCTTGCGGGAACTATTCCATCGATTATTATTTGCTGGTTTTGTGCGCTTCTGGTTTTTATTATACTCTGGATTATCGGGAAAGGAAATCTTCTGTCATCGGTATTAAATATCCAGTGGTATATCTCGCTTTTTATTCTTGTTCCCATTGTCTCACTTCTTACGTTTATGCTGGGTGTTATAGGCTCATCCCGGGCGAAAGATGTAAAATCCGCCCAGAATCTGGCTGTTTTTGTTATACTTCCCATTCTGGGACTGATGGTTGTTCAGTTGTCGGGGATTTTTTTCTTCACTCTTCCCCGTCTTATTCTACTGGTAATTGCATTTATTATAGTTGATCTTATTGTGCTCCGCATTTCTGTGAAGGTTTTTGATAGAGAGTCAATTATTATTAAGTGGTAAAAGGATTGATATTCTTTACCATAAAACCTTTTCTTCCCAGAAGCTCATCAAACTTTTTCCAGTTGCCAGAGTGCCCGTTCTCAATGGGAGAACAACTTACCATCCAAAAATTACCTTTGATCCCTATGATAAGCGCACCTAATTGTGGATTGTGGGAAATAACAGGGATAAACAGGCTTACCTGAAACTTTCCAATCCTAAAACATAATACTACCAGAAAAGATGGTGGGTTTTAGATTTTAAAGCTTATCCCGATGTTAAAATCAGGCCATAAACCAAGAGGGAGGTTTATATCCCGGATTACCTTTTTCCCCTTTTCGAAAAATAGTGGGAATCCTTCACCTATCCTTAACTCAATGTTTGACCTTTTCGATACCTTCCGCCTGATAAGTATTGATACACCGGGAGAGAGCATAAATGCCGGTTCTCCTACTGGCATCAAAATATTCGGAATACCGCCGCAGAGGATAAATTGCCAGGGAGGGTTGGGGTTAAAAATTCTTGTAGTGATGAACATATCAATCATGATGATTCCAGGTATACCAATTCCTGCATCGGTTTTTAATCCCACTCTGGAGTTAAAGTTATACTCATATCCAAATCTTATTCCTAATTGCCAGTTAAGATTTATGCTAAAAAGATTATCCTCTCCGAAACCAGCATTTACCACCAGAAACAAAAATAGAATAAATAGAATTAGTTTTTTCATAATAAGCATATTCTACTCCACAAATCTCATTTTGCAAACAATTATGTTTTGCAATTGACACTTAATATTTGGCATCGAAACTTTGTTTGCCGATAATTATTCGATAGGAGTTTACTTAATTATATTTATCCGGGTAGATTAAATTGGGGAATGGTCTAGCGCTGTCTACATTGAATTAATTTACAAATGGCATTGCTTGGATGATTTATGAAAAATATTCTTTACCTTTATGAATTATATGGAGGATTG
The DNA here is from genome assembly GCA_964518675.1 of uncultured Spirochaetota bacterium. GTDB lineage: Bacteria > Spirochaetota > B62-G9 > B62-G9 > CAZFGQ01 > CAZFGQ01. Next base: position 112,122 of record CAZFGQ010000001.1, on the reverse strand, counting down.
GAGTGGGGATGTTTTTTCGACCACAGGTTCGAAAACTTACAGTGCAAGAGGACATAAATTGATAATAGAAAAACTGAAAAAAAGGATTTAGTATTGTGGGAGAGTTTTCCTGCCTTGGATACGATACAGCACTTTCTCCTACCGGGATTAATCAAGGCAAACCCGACATGCAAGACCTTGAATCAGCTCGAGAATTCGCTTCCAGGCTTTTGCGTTAGAGATTGTTTTCAGGAAAGCTGGAAAAAAACGTGGATAAATTTTTACCTTTAATGCACTTGCCAGAATTCCAGCTTCAATAAAATGCCATATTAATCTCAACAAATGTTATTCTGATTACGATTTTTATTTCTATGATCGGGATTGTTGTCAGTTTTTGACGATAGATTCTCTACTGATTTTTTAATTCAGGTTTTAATAAGAAAACGGTTCAGGTAAAGACCTGAAAGTGCCACTTAGGGATGGCATATTAGAATAGTTCCTCAAGTACATAGAAGTAATTCTTATCTGTGCCAAATATGATCCATTTTCCGGCTATAACAGGTGCGCTTAGTATTTCTCCATCGAGCTCCATTTCCCATAGTTTTTTCCCATTTCTGGCATTGAGACATACGAGAAGTGGTGGTTGCTTTTTATCCCTTTGAAAATCACCTTCTTTTTTGGGATTACCTGTACCTCCCTTAATCCCGAAATAAACCTTTCCACCTGCAACTGTTGGCGCGCTGCTTGTTGGGCGATCAAAGCGCCTTCTCCATATAAGACCACCAGTTTTTACGTTAAAAGCCCTTACTACTGAATCTCCGCTTGTGTAGATTACGATATTTTTCCAGACTGCCGGTGCAAGATAATCGAGCAGGCGAATATTTTTCCTGAAAAGAACCCCTGGTTTAATATTATTGTCCTCTCCCCATACTGATATATCACTATAATTCCATATTATTTTTCCTGTCCTGCTTTCCAGTGCATAATAGTTAAGCCTCCAGAAGTTATACAGAGGTCTGCATGTTGACATTAAAAGAAACTTACCCTTAATTGCGGGAAAGGAGTACCATGTTGCTCCAAAAACTCTTACATCAAGAATCCAGAGGTAGTCCTTTTCTGAAACGTCAAAAGCAGCCAGCCTGTGTGGAGTGGGCATCGGTCCGGGAGCAAAGTAGAGAACATTGTCCTGGATCTGGAAAGCATCATAGTACCACACCGGATTCGGTAATCTGTAAATCAATTTTCCATCTGTCGATAAAAAATAAACCGAACCTCCATTGGTGGAAAATACAACCATATCCCTGTATACTACAACGGTTGATTGGATCGTGGAATCGGCCTTGAAACTCCATGCCTGTTTTCCGTCATCAATGTACACTGCGTAGAGTTTTCCATCATTTGAGCCGAAGTATACTTTTTCTTTGTCAATGTGGGGAATGGAGTTTATTATTCCTCCAGTTTTAAATACCCATCGCATGTATCCGCTGTTTATATTAAGAGCATAAAAGTTTCCATCGGGAGCTCCAAAGTATACGGTGTTTCCCCTGATCACGGGTGGATTGAAAACCGTGGCGGGATTATTTTCGAGCTGGAGTTTTAATTTCCATTTTATACCTATGGGAGGATTTATCCTTGCTGGAGAGGCTCCTCTTCCATCCATGCCCCTGAAGGAGGTCCAGTCCACACCCCTCTGACAGGATGTAATGATAATAAGAACTATGAGAATTAAGATAATCGGGAAAGAAGTTTTTCTCGGATTAATGTATTTCATAACATTTTTTATACTGAAAATGATTCCTAAAAAATATAATGCAAACCCCTGAGACTGAGTGTTCTTTTCAACGCTGTTTTGAATCCGGGTTTTTTGCAGCACCTCTGTATTATTTCGGTGTAGCTTTTGAGGAGTTCTTCCCATAGCGCTTCCCTTTCACCCGGGAGAAATCTCTCTCTGTACCTCATATGTGTATACAGCGTGGCGAATCTCTGGAGCTGGGGCACTTCTCTGGAGTATTCCCTTGCAGTCTGGGAAGGCGCTTTAAGACTGTATCCACATGCGGCAAGTTTCATCAAGAGGAGACTGTAAAGGGCATCGAGCGACTGTGGATCTGGATTTCTCCTTTTAACCCGAAGCTCAAGTGAAATCTCCTTTCCGTATCTGAAAATGTAAAGTGATGTGATTACTGCTCCAGCGAGGAGTGAAATAACCTGTGCAAAAAGAATCCATGGGAATTTGAATGGGACTCTTTTCTCCTCGACGTTTATAATCGGTATTACAACATCCATCGAGTTTGGGTTTCCGGTCCCTTCTGGAGGAATAGCGAATGATGTTGGATCGGTATCCACCCATCCATATCCCGGTATATAGAGCTGAACCCATGAATGATGGTGAGCTGTGGTTACAAGGTACAGATCCTTTACCGGAAACTGCTTTAGAGGTTCTATTGCATTGCGGAGGAGCATTATACCCATGCGATGGGCCTGTGTTTGAAGGCTTCTCGTGACGAGATATCCCGTGACCACCCTTGATGGAATACCCGCCATGCGGGCAAGTAGTGCGGCTGTGTTTGAAAACTCAGAACAGTCACCCCTGCGGGTTTTGAACAAAAACTCCTCTATTCTTGCCGTGGGGATATAATCAGAGAAGCCCATCTCATAATGGAAGCTGGAAAAACCGTTGTATATGGCCATTATTTTCTCGAGAAAATTTTCCTTGTTCTTGATAAGCTTTTTTAGATGGGATTCAAATCTGGCCTTTGTTTCTTCAGGTAGATTAACTTCGAGGTACTCTGAAAGTTTATTCTTTTCATCTTCACCAAGCTCTTTTACAAAACGCCAGTCTCTCGGGTCTGAGGTGCTTATAAGTGAAGTCGCTCTATAGGAAAAATCGAAGGGATGGTATGTAATGTTCAATACTGTTGGCTCAACCCTCTGGGGCATGTATGCCACAGTCCTGTGAGCAAGGGTTGATATGAAAAAAGTTTCGTAAGGGTAACGTTTTTTATCCCCGGGGATCTCTTTTAACTCCCACGAATCTACAAGATGGAGATAGGTCAGCTCATTTAAGGGATCATTCTCCGAAAGTTGAAAACCCCTGACTGAATCAAAACTTCCGAAATAAGCTTCAGCTGCGTATAGTGGCTCCACGGGAGTTGCCACTATCATAACTGCATACTGTTTCTGTGTTGATCCATTACCCTGGTCCTGTCCTTCACCAAACCATTTGTCTGCCGGTATGCCCTCAAGTCTTCCCTTCATGCGCTGGCCATTTGTTGCCTCACCACCCTTTCTTCTTAAAAATCTGTTCCATAGGCTGCCGAAAAACCTTCCATTCATGTTTTTCATTTCCTGCTGGCCTATTACATTGCCGTTTTCCGGCCACCCACCTTCCATATCTAGGGTAATTGGTTCCGGTTCTGGTTCTGGTCCGAGGCGGTTTAACATAATGGTATGTTTGATAAAATCGGGAGGCAGTATCATTGTTAGCAGCAAAACAACAGGGAGGATTATAATCCCCAGAATAAATATTTCTTTTAGAATACGGTTTCTTTTGTGTTTGACTGGTTTAGCTGCTGAATCGAGGTTGCTGACGGTACTTGAGAAGGCTTTTTTATAAAATGCTGAGAAATATAGCACGCTTCCGTGGATAAGAAATGCACAGATTATTAAAAGCAGTAGAAATTGGGTAAAACCGGCGCTTTCTTTTGCCATGATCTCAGAGGCTCGACTGAAATTGAGTATTTTATAGTACAGAAAAACCAGGAAGAACTGCTCAATTACTGCAATTGAATGGCCTTTTTCACCTGTTTTGAATATGAGGGCTGTGAGGATAAAGACACCAATTCCTGTAGTCAATATTAGAACAGGATTCTCTCCTGAAAATGAAAAAATAATTGTGGAGAAAATTAGAAACCCCAGAGCTGTTATAATCCAGTTCAGTACGTTTAAACGTGGTGGTGCAAGATAAAAGGCGATGATCATTTCAGAGGGAACTATGAAAAACCATAGCCACCATCCTGGCCTGTCATATGCAACAGCAATTGCCGGGTGGAATACGGGAATCAGGAAAGCCCCAATGTAGAGCAAAAGTCTTGTGAAGAACAAAAAGGTGTATCGTTTGTCGTGTTTCATTTTTTATCAGTTATGGATTTATTTTACATCTCCGAATTCGCATTTCCAAAGTGAACCGAAAACCCGGTGTTTATTTTTTTCTTCTTAAAGCTAATTTGCTCGAAACCCGGGCTCAGGTCAAGGGTAAGAATATTTACTGGCACTAAACCACGGGTATAAAATGGTTCGTCAACACATGATGGCTATTCCCGAGGGGCTATTCCTGCCGGGCTATTTAATACCCTATTGAAAAAGTCTTGTTTTAAGAGGAAGTTCGATAATCTCCACTCCGGGCATTTTTTTTATCGAAAGCTTTTTCATGGTTCTGTCGCTTCGAAATGCCCACAGTCCAGATATTGGATGTGATGAGCCTAACTTTAAAGTAATGTAGGTTTTTACGCTCCGGGACATTTCAGAAGTGGATTTTGATCTTTCCTGTGTGGTTATAAAAAGATAAGCTTCTGATTCTCTGTACAGATTGAGTATACCCTGTAAGTTGGAGTCGTAAGGTGTTGAGAATATATAAACCTCACCTCTGGTGCTACCAGGATGTATCGATTGAGTCCTTTTATATTCCAATAATGCATCTTTTATTGGAGTACCCTGGACATTCGCCATAACTGCATTGTAGTAAGGTGTATTGCCCTTTATTTCATGCTCAAAAAATATTGTTGAAAGTTCATTCCCAAAGTTTTCTATATCCTCTTCTGTTTCAAGGAAAAATCCCCCTCTTGCAGTGTTAATCATAAATGTAAAACCGGGATTCTCTCCTTTGATCTTTTTCAGAAAATATAAAAGGGCACTTTTGAGAAGGTTGAGATGGGCAATTGAATCTCTGCTTTCCCTGTTCTGAGACCAGAAGTGTCTGAACTCCACACTGATAGTTTTTGTTTTTTCCTGTGAGTGGGGAGAAATCCTGGTGATAAGCTGAGACAGCCTGCTTGAAGCTTTCCAGTTTATATCCCTGAATCTGTCTCCCGGGATGTATTCTCGCATGAAATACCTTTCTTCCTCTGTACTTTTTCTCGTGGTTTTTTCTTCCTCGCCTCCGATTGCTCTGATAAAGCTCTCTCGGTATGCTCTCAGAGGCGCAGGTCGGACGACAAGGGTTCTGGAAAATATTGGGCCGAACCTTGCTCTGGTTATTCCAAAAATATCCCTCAGGCTGAAAGTCCCCTTAACATGAGCTATACCCGAGAATGAAAAGTTCAGAGGTATTTCAAGTGTCTCTTTTCCTGGCGATGAAAACTCACAGAAAATGTAGCAAAAGGCACCGTTTCCCACGGCCATTTTTCCCCTTATTCTGAAATGGATACGATAGAATAGGGGGACCTTAATGTTTTCGAGAAAAACCCTATGATATTGATCATCAAGTTCTGCGTACACTGAAAAACCTGAATCCCATTGGATTTCCTGGTATGGTATTTTTACAGCACTGATTCTTCCAGCAGCTGAAAACAAAATAAGTATTAGAAATCCAACCATTGAGAGAAAAATGTTGTATGGGTTCTGATTGATGAGACCGTTTGTAATCAGCCAGAGGCAGAAAAAAAACAGAATTGTTCCGGAAATGGTAAATGGGTAGTAGAAAAAAGCTATCTCGAGAAAACGTCTTTGTCTCTTACCTGTCATTGAAAACTTACCCATTCCTATTACGTCGATCACTTCTTTTGTGAAGAAAATGCTCTTATTTTCTATCTCTCATAACTGCTTTAAATCCACCTGTATTTTTTACCTGGATTTTGGCACTTTGTGTTTGAGATCAACGGGAACCGTTTTGAGTATCTCTCTGAGCACAGATTCAGGTTTTATAGAAGGATCCTTCATTATCAGCCGGTGGGCCACAACGGGAATGAATACCTCTTTTACTGTATCAATTGAAACAAACTGTTCTCCTCTTACAAGTGATAATGCTTTGGCGAATCGCGATAGTTTTACACCTGCTCTTGGACTTGCTCCTGTGTGTACGTCGGGATGATAGCGGGTCTGCCTTATCAGGGCAACAATATAGTCTATAACGTCTTTGTGGATCTCAACCTTGTCTACAAAACTCTGCCATAGGATTAATTCTCTCGAGCTTATAACGGGTTTAAATCCATCCCATGCATCATCTCGCCCATGTTTTCTTATTATACCCGCCTCATCTTCGGGATCGGGATAACCAAGGGAAAGCTGGAGCATAAATCGGTCTAGCTGAGGGGCCGGAAGGGGGAATAGATGAGCACCCTTAAGGTTCATTGTGGCAATAATGAAAAACGGATCCGGTAGCCTGTAGGTGTGCCCCTCAATAGTTACTGCCTGTTCCTGCATCACCTCAAGGAAAGAACCCTGGGTTTTGGGGGTGAGCAGATTTATCTCATCACACAGTATAAAGTGTGCGAATATAGGTCCTTTGTTGAAAATCATCCGATTTGTGTTTCCGGCAAACCGGTTGTAACCAAGGATGTCCTGGGGTAAAAGATCGACTGTGCACTGGATCCTGCTGAATGGTTTGACCCTTACAGATGTATATTCACCAATTTGACCTGTTTTACTGAGAAGTTTTTCTCTATCATATATTGTTTCTCTTTGATTTTTGTGATCTGGATGTTTTTCATTTATGTTTAAATATTCGTCCTCTTGATGACTTCCGGAATCCCCGTAAGATTTTTCTTTGTATCCCGAATATGCTTCTGTGTCATTAAAATATTCGTGAGTTTCATCGACCACCCTGCCTGCCAGCATATCATCCGTTTCCCATTGTATGGAACCTGCCAGGGCCCTTGCCAGAGAGGTTTTCCCAACGCCGTGTGCATCTGCAAGTATCACATGTCCACCGGCAATAAGGGATGCAATGATATATTCAAGTTTTATGGTCTGGATGTAAATCACCGATTTTATATTTTTTATTAATTTCTGGGTTCCTTCGTATACTTTTTGTTGGAAGTTATTCATTAAATCTTCTCTTGTTGTTGAAGGCTTCTGATACCCTTCAGATTGTTTTTTACTTAAAAACATCCTGGTAGACCATCCGTACTACCTGGCTTCTACTTATAATTTGGATGGAAGGAATGGGTAAGTCAAGCCCTAAACCTGATACTCTAATGGAGAAAACTTTCAGGAATTTAGGGGAAATTATAAGGATTTTATGGAGAAAATTCTTTTCGGGCTAAGAAAAATTCCTTTCATGTTAATATTTTGGGGTCTGATGTTTGGATAAATCAAGAGGGGAAGATATATGTTGGAGCCCGTGACGCAGAGGGGAATATTAAGATTCTACACCAGCTGGGGTTTAAAAAATCGAACTATCATATGCACCCGGGAGGTACCCTCATGGATATTTTCTATTGAATGCTCAATATCGCAGTTGTAAATAATGAAATCTCCAGTATTTAGCTCTGCCTCATTGTTTCCTGCTCGAACTTTTACCCTTCCTTCCAGGACAGTCAGGTATTCCTCGGATTTTGGCTCATGGGGTTTTGAGTGAAGAGCTGTTCCTTTTTCGAAATCAAGAAGGTAAATCTCCAAATCCTCTGCCATTTCAATCGGAGAAAGTACTCTAATGTGTGGTCCCTTCTCAGTGGTATCGAGAATTGTGGTGGATTCTTTTCGAATAATATCAAACTTCTTTAATCCTCTGTCCATTCCTTTAAGAAGAGCGTCGAGCTCGACTCCAAGCCCTCTTGCTATTTTCCATACGGTTGCCACCGTAGGGTTAACCTTGCCTGATTCTATCTGTGAAAGCATAGATTTTGATACCCCGCTTCGCTCGGCGAGTGTATCGAGGGTAAATTGTTTCTGTTTTCTCATTTTCTGGATGTTTTCCCCAATTGGTGGAAATGATTTTTCTTCTGGGTTCATTCTTTCATCCTTTAGAGGTAAGTTTTATCAAAATATTAGGGCTCGAGTTTTCATTATGAAACGAAAATTATTGATACAAAATTAAAAAATCAACAGATATCGATATAGATTAAATTGTTCGAAGTTCGCCGGCACTGCAACATTTTTAGTTATATTTTGCATTAAAATTTCTGTATTTCAGAAAACTTGACTTTTTAATTCTATTATATAAAAATTGTTGACATTGCAATTGTATAATATATTATATATATGTTCAATATAGTGAATAACTAAAATTATGACAAGATAATTATAAGGATTTTATTATGAAGATACTAATAACAGGCTCGCTTGGACAGCTTGGAACTGAACTAGCTCCTGCTCTTGCTGAGATTTATGGAGTGAACAATGTCGTACTTACAGATATAAGGGATATAAAAGACGTGGATTTCGATTACGATGGTCCTTTTTACAAACTTGATGCAAGAAATGCAAAGCGGCTTGCTGAGATAGTAAAAAAAGAAAGAGTACAGCGGATATACCATCTGGCCGCGCTTCTCTCGGCTGTGGGAGAGTCCAGACCACAGGAAGCATGGAGTGTCAATATAAATGGGTTACTTTCAGTCCTCGAGGTAGCAAGAGAGTACAACTGCTCGGTTTTTACTCCAAGTTCAATAGCTGTATTTGGTCCTAATGCTCCAAGAGACTATACACCGCAGGATACAATTCAGCAACCAACCTCAATTTATGGTATCACAAAGGTAACTGGAGAACTACTCTGTAATTATTATTATAGGAAATACGGAGTGGATACACGCGGGGTAAGATATCCCGGAATAATATCCTATGGAACCCCTCCTGGAGGAGGAACAACTGATTATGCTGTTGAGATTTTCTACGAGGCCATTAGAAAAAAGCGATATACATGTTATTTAAAAGGGGATACATATCTGGATATGGTTTATATGCCAGATGCGATAAAGGCCGCAATAGACATTATGGAAGCTGATCCTGCGAAACTTCGCCACAGAAACGCGTTTAATATAACGGCAATGAGCTTTTCTCCTGAAGAGCTTGCCGGTTATATAAGAAAATACATACCTGAGTTTGAAATCTATTACGATATAGACCCCGTTCGACAGGCTATTGCCAATTCCTGGCCAAACGTGCTTGAGGATTACGCTGCCCGTGTTGAATGGGGCTGGAATCCTCAGTATGATATTGATTCAATGACGAGGGATATGCTTGATAAGTTAAGAAAAAAGCTGGGTGGGAAGGATTGAGAGAGACATGTATTTTGAGAGTTTAAACTCAATTTCAATTATAATGGGGGATGGTAATGTATTCAGGTCTTATAAAAGCAATAGATGAGGAGCTTGAAGCATTGAAAGCAGAGGGAAGACTCAAGGGTGAGGAAAAGGTTATTGTAGGTATAAAACCGCCAGATGGTGAGCATGGGCCGAGAATTGTACTTGACAACGGAAAGGAGTTAATAAACTTTGCATCAAACAGCTATCTTGGATTGTCGGGTGATCCTCGCCTTATCCAGGCCGAGCATGAAAACTCTTTAAAGTACGGGGTTGGTCCTGGAGCGGTTAGATTTATTTCGGGTACTCAGGAGCCCCATGTGAAGCTTGAGCAGAGACTTGCGGGGTTTTTCAGAAAAGAAGCAGCAATGATTTTCAGCTCTGCCTATGCAGCGAACTGTGGGATAATTTCTCCTCTTATAACACATGATACTTTTGTTATAAGTGATGAGTTGAACCATAATAGTATTATAAATGCAATCAGGCTTTCTGGAATTCCACGTGAGAGGAAGAAAATTTTTCCCCATTGTGATATGGACGGACTTGAGGAGTGCATCAAAGAGGCTTTTGGTAAGGCGAAGAGAGTTTTAATTGTAAGTGATGGTGTTTTCAGCATGAGGGGTGATTATGCTCCGCTGGATAAAATATTGGAGCTTAGCAAAAAGTATAATGACAGTTTTGAAGAGGGAATAATAACAATTGTTGATGATTCCCATGGGATTGGTGCATTTGGAGAAACTGGGAGAGGAGTTGTTGAGATTTGCAATGCCTGGGATGTTGATGTCATTACCGGTACACTCGGTAAGGCACTGGGTGTTGATGGAGGATTTGTTGTAGCTGATAAAAGGCTTGTTGATTATTTCAGGGAAAAATCACCATTCTATGTATATTCAAATCCGATAAGTGCGGGAATTGCAGGAGCTTCCATCGTGGCACTTGATATTCTTGACAGTCCGGAGGGGATAGAACTTTTAAAGCGGCTCGGGGAAAATACTGAATACTTTCGGAAGCGACTTGGAGAGATTGGTTTGAAAACAATAGATGGAATTAATCCAATAGTACCGGTAATAATTGGGGATCCTATTACGGCAAAAATGCTTGCGGAGAAGCTGTTTGAAAGAGGAATATATGTTGTTGCGTTAACATTCCCTGTGGTACCACGTGGGCAGGATACAATAAGAGTACAGATATCTGCTTCTCATACAAAAAAAGATCTGGATTTTGCCATTGAGTCTTTCAGAAATGCCTCTCGTGAATTAAAGTAAAGTTTACATTATATCCAGGTACAGTATCGAAGATGCATCATATATTCTCGTTACGATAAATGATTCTCTTGGTGAGCCTGTATATTCAGATGGAAAGCTCAATCTTTATGCAATGGGAGATGGTTTCATAAGCGAACCTCTGGCACTTAAAGTGGGTATGGGGATTATGAAGTCCGAATAGAGAAAACGGGATATGCATCATACCGCCAAATATACAATGTTGATGATCTCAAATAGTAATTAAAAGGAATATAAACGTCAAAGGGAGCCGTCATATGTAGGAACGGATAGAGGGATTTCAATATCAACTAAAATCAGAGTGATTACCTCTTTGAGAACTGGAAGCTCTTTCTTGCCTTCGGTTTTCCTGGTTTTTTTCTTTCGACCATTCTTGCATCGCGGGTGAGGAAACCACCCTTTCTGAGAGCGAGCCTGGAGTCAGGATCTATCTCTGCTATTGCCCTTGCTATACCATGCCTTATTGCTCCTGCCTGACCGGAGAGGCCTCCGCCCCTGACTCTGATCTTGAAATCGTACTTGTCAAGATTATCAGTAACCTCAAGTGGTTCTCGTATTAAAACAAGCTGATTTATAGTCTTGAAGTACTCCTCTGGCTTCTTACCATTTATGGTCATTTTCCCGGTACCGCTATTTACCATTACTCTCGCAACGCTGGTTTTTCTTCTTCCTGTGGCAAATATCCAGGTATCGCTCAAAACTCACCTCCAATTCGAGTATTGTTGTTATATCTCAATTTTTTCGGGCTTCTGTGCCTCGTGTGGATGCTGCTCGCCTGCATATATTCGAACATGTTTCAGCATCTTTCTTCCCAGCCTGTTGTGTGGAAGCATACCTTTTATTGCGTTTCTCAGTGCAAAAGTTGGATCCTTTTTCATTGCTTCAAGAAATGTTATCGATTTGAGTCCACCAGGATATCCCGAGTGTCTGTAATAGACTTTTTTCTGTGCTTTAAGCCCGGTCAGCCTGATTTTGTCGGCGTTGATTATAATAACATTGTCTCCAACATCCATGAAAGGTGTATAATCCGTTTTATGTTTGCCCCGTAGTATGGCGGCAACTCTGGATGCTACTCTTCCAAGAATTTTATCTTTTGCATCAACAAGATACCATTTTTTTTCTATTTTCTCGGGTGTTGGTACGTATGTTTTCATGGTCCTATGCTCCAGGTTTATGGCAAAAGATAAACAATGGAGTAATTATAGTCAAGAAAAAGAGATTTCAAAATAACTCGACATAAATGAGTATTTAATTTAATTTATTGGAAAAATAAAATAATCTGGAGGAGATTTTATTTATTAAAAGGGCGAACTTCGAGTTTTCATTATGAGACGCAAATTATTGATACAAAATAAAGAAATCAATAAATATGGATTTAAGTTGTTCGAAGTTCGCCGGCACTCCAACATTTTTGATTCTATTTTGCATTAGGATTTCTATTTTTCAGAAAACTCGACATTCGTTCTAATATAAAGATATATTTGTTACAGATAATAGCAATAAATACCTGTTTATAACGAATTTTTTGGGCGTAATTTTTTGGAATGATTTCATGAAAATTACAGATATAAGGCCTGAAAAAAAGAATCCTCGAAGGTGTTCCATATATATCGATGGAAAGTACATGTTTTCAGCTGATCTTAATGTTATTATTGATGAGAATATCCATGTAAATGATGAGGTAGATGACAGAACAATAGAGGAAATAAAGAAAAAGGATGAATATCCAAGGGCCCGTGATTATGCCTATCTTTTATTTTCTCATCGTGAAAGAAGCGAATATGAGCTTTTCACGAGACTTAAGCGAAAGGGATTTTCGACTGAGGTAACATTAAAGGTTATCAGATATTTTAAAGAGATTGGACTGATAGATGACAAAAAGTTTGCTGTTAATTGGATTGAATCACAGTTGAACTCAAGGCCGATGGGAAAGCTCAGAGCCGAATATGAGCTTAAGAAGAGGCTTATAGAGGATAGTATTGTTGAAGAGGTTTGCAGTAAATATTTTGGGGAAGATAGAGAATACAGGTTGTGCAGAGAGGCTTTTAATAAGAAGCTTAATCAGCTTGTGAATTACAGTGATGAAGAAAAAATCCCCCGATTGAAGCGATTTCTACAGAGAAGAGGATTCGGGTTCGATATTATTCACAGGGTAATGAGTGAATATTTTGATCTTGAAACCTGAATTGATAATCTATTTTATATATTTATTTCGAGACGTAATCTGAAATGACCGTTTTAGATTTCTAAATTCTTTTCCCAGATACAGGATTCCAAAACAGGTTGGAGGAGAGCGGTAGTGATAACATCTGATGAGTTCAGGAAGTTGTTTCTTGAGTTTTTCAGAAAAAGAGGACACAGGATAGTTCCGAGTTCGCCTGTAATCCCTTTTGACGACCCAACTCTACTTTTTACAAATGCGGGTATGAATCAATTTAAAGATATTTTTCTTGGAAAGGAGAGATCGGAGTTTAAGAGAGCAGCTTCGGTTCAGAAATGCATCAGGGCAAGTGGTAAGCACAATGATCTTGAAGATGTTGGTAAAGATGGTAAACACCATACATTTTTTGAGATGCTTGGCAACTGGTCATTTGGAGACTATTATAAAGAGGATGCCATTAAATGGTCATGGGAGTTTGTTACCACGGTAATGGGGTTACCCGATAAGTCTCTCTGGGTAAGCATATATAAGGATGACGAGGAATCCTATAAGGTATGGAAAAATATAATAGGGGTGCCTGAAAATAGAATAGTCCGACTGGGTGATATAGAGGCTGGGGATGAGGAAAACTTCTGGAGTATGGGAGATACAGGTCCCTGTGGACCATGTTCTGAGATACATTTTGATTACAATCCCATGGTAAGCTCCAGTTTTGAGGAAAAATCTGAAGCTGGACAGATTGTGGAACTGTGGAACCTGGTATTCATGGAGTTTAACAGGCTTAATGATGGAAGCTTTGAGCCTCTTCCCGCGAAAAATGTGGATACGGGGATGGGGCTTGAGAGGGCACTTGCAATTATACAGGGGGTTGATTCCAATTACAAAACAGATCTATTTATTCCCCTGTTTCAGTATCTTGAGGAGCTTTCTAAAACAAAGCCCGACACTCGGGATAAGCTGGTTGCATTCAGGGTTATTTGTGATCACATCAGGTGTCTCAGTTTTGCGATTGCTGATGGAGCAGTCCCATCGAATGAGGGCAGGGGATACGTTTTAAGAAGGATACTGAGACGTGCTACGAGATTTGGGAGAGTTCTGGAGCTTCGAGATCCATTTCTCTATAGAATGGTTGAGCCTCTGGTTCAAAAAATGGGAAGGGCCTATCCGGAACTTGAAGAGAAAAAGGATTATATTCAGAAAATAATCTTTAACGAGGAGGAGCAGTTTTTAAGAACTCTCGATAGGGGCCTAGAGCTTTTTGAGAAAACAGTGGCTGAGATAAAGGCAAGAGGGGAAAAAGTTTTTCCTGGCGAAACTGCGTTTATGCTCCACGATACTTATGGTTTTCCTCTTGATCTGACAGAACTCATGGCAGAAGAAAAGGGTATGTCTGTGGATAGGGCTGGATTTAAGAAACAAATGGAAGAGCAGAGAGCGAGAGCAAGGGCAGGTTCTAAATTTGCCATTGAAACTCAGAATATTAAATGGGTTGTATTGAGAGAGAATGAAAAGACAGTTTTTACAGGATACGAGAGACTTATAGAAGAGAAGATGTTCCTTGTTAAGTATGCCATTGATAATGGAACGGCTTTTCTTGTTTTTGACAGGAGTCCTTTTTATGCAGAGTCAGGCGGTCAGGTGGGCGATACAGGCATCATTGAGTCAGAGGGAGTCAGAATAAGGGTAAGTGATGTTAAAAAAGAAGGGGAGTTTCATGTCCATATTGGAAAAATAGAGAAGGGAGAAATACGAGATATTCCTTATAAGGGTATTGTTGATGAAGAGAGGCGAAAACTTATAATGGCAAATCATACCGCTACCCATTTACTGCATTATGCTCTCAGGAAGATTCTCGGAAATCACGCTGCTCAGTCAGGATCGCTTGTCGCTGATACCCATCTTCGTTTTGATTTTAATCACTATGAACCTCTGAAGCCTGAGCAAATTGATGAACTCGAGAATACTGTAAATGACATTATATTCAGTGACCGCAGGGTAATTGTCCACAGTGATGTTCCCATAGAAAAGGCAAAAGAGATGGGTGCTATTGCCCTGTTTGGTGAAAAATATGGTGAGAAGGTAAGGGTTGTAGAAGTAGAGGGTATAAGTAAGGAACTTTGTGGAGGTACGCATGTAAGCCACACAGGTCAAATAGGCATGTTCAGAATAGTCAGGGAGGGAAGCATTTCTGCAGGTATAAGGAGAATTGAGGCTGTTACAAGTAAGGTTGCTTTGGACCTATTTAAATCGGAGGGCAGGATTCTGTCTGAGGTTTTGAGATCGCTGAATGCAGGTAAAGAAGATATTCTCTCAAAGATTGAGGAGATGAAAAACAGGATTCAGAGCCTTGAAAAGGAGATTAAGAAGCTGAAGAAACAGAAGGTTTTTTCAGCTGAAGGTAGCCGAAAGCATTACAAAGCGGGTATGTTTGATCTTGAGGTTTTAAGTCTCACCGGCTACAGCCTTGAGGAGATGAGGAGTATCTCCGATTCGATAAAGGCAGGGTTAAAGAAAGGTGTTGTTTTTATTTCATCTGAGAAAGATGGAAAGATTTCCTTTGTACTTACGGCAACGAAAGAAGCGGTTGAATCCGGGGTGAATGCAGGTGAGATACTTAAAAAAATTGCACCCGAGTGCGATGGAAGCGGTGGTGGGAGAGCTCATCTCGCGCAGGGAGGTGCCAGATCTCCTGAAAAAATAGATAGAGCGGTTGAAAAACTTAAAGAAATTCTATCCTCGATTAAATAAATATTTTTCAGGTTGAACTTCGAGTATTCAGGGGGGCAGTAAGTTTCTCATATCATATGAAATCTCTGCAGGATTTCCTTTTTCTCGTTGTTGATATCGGTAAATGATATACCCACCTGTACCAGGGGCCTTTCCTCGTCGGATTC
Organism: uncultured Spirochaetota bacterium; assembly: GCA_964518675.1. Taxonomy (GTDB): domain Bacteria; phylum Spirochaetota; class B62-G9; order B62-G9; family CAZFGQ01; genus CAZFGQ01. The sequence continues at coordinate 96,572 of CAZFGQ010000001.1, read as the reverse complement.
GTCGGTCAGTTTCCTCACCTGGACAATTCTGCCTGGAATCTCGGAAATGCCGGGGATGCTGAACCTTTTAACATCGATTATTATCTCTTCTTCCGGGGTCAGTGGAGTATCCTCCTTCGGGATTATCTCAATACCCGCTCCTGTGGCGCTTATATTTTTAAGTATTGCCGGTTTTCTCGAATTGATTTTGGGAAAAATCATACCAATTACTTCTGGAACGATAAATCTAATATTTGAGGATTTTCTTCTTTCTCCTTCTTTAAGGGCAAAGTCCATAAGACCTTTTACTTTATAGTATTTTATCTTGTTTTTGAATCCCTGGATTTCGGTTGGGGCAGCTTCGACCAGTTTGGCCCATTTTTTTACTTTCTCAGCTATCTCTTGAGATATCAGTATCTGATTATTTTTGGCCATATCACCGAGCCTGCTTGCCAGGATAACTGGTTTACCGAAGTAGGTATCAATGGCTTCCTCTGGAGGACCCACGAGGCAATTCAGTGCATTTCCCATTGCAAGGCCAATTCCAATTTCAAGTGGAAAATGCGCTTTCCATTTAAACTGAATATTTTCTCTTAACAACTCCATTCGCATCTCAAGAGCCGTTCTCACAGCAAATATTGGTGATTTTTCTGACCATCCACTATGGCCCCAGATGGCCATCAATCCATCTCCTATGATGTTGTCGATTTTTCCTTTAAACTTTGAGATAATTTTAGATGCGGATGTGAAAAACCTGTTGGTAAATATGTACACATTTTTTGCGGGGAGTATCTCAAACATGTGACTGAAACCTCTGATGTCGCTGAAGAGAGCCACTATTGATTTTTCCTGTCCGACAAAAGGTGTGTTCATGTAACTTCTCCATTTTATAGGTGATGTAAAGTTGTTTTATTAAACATTCCTCCTTTATGGGATTTTAATTCAGAATATTGTTTTTATAAATATTGAGGGTTTTTGTTATTATTTAAATACTATCATCTGTCAATTTTGCATACTTTTTACTTTATATGAAAAATTATAGGATATATTGATAAATTTTGCAATAAAATTTGTAGCGAGTAATATAATCTGTATCCATATAAGCTATATGGAAGGCGTAATGTTATATTTGCGAATGCATACGTATAATGTTTCCGATGGATTTCCAATTGATCAAGAGGGATTCTACCGGATTGAAATGGGTTGGTGAGACATGTTGTAGAACGGGGATTAAAGCTATATGAGAAAAGATTCTATGAGGCCTATTATAAAGCCAAGTATACCACCTGTAAAGATTATGAATCTGAGTTCAGGCCCTGATGCACGTTTTATCAATCGCTCCAGTGTTACCAGGTCGAACTCGGTTATCTTTTTTCTTACAATATCAGCTATCATTTCATCGTGCAGGATGTTCTTTACGATTTTTCGTTTAATATAACCATCCCGATCGACGAGGATGGTTATCCCTATCATTTTTAAGGTATATTTTATTCCGGGGATGTTAATTATTGGATATTTAATGTTATTTAGATACCGTTCCAGCGCTTCTTCAATTTTATTCCTATCTATTTTTTTCCTGATTTCTTCAACGTTGACGAGGTAATCGTTAATCAGAACCCCTGTGCGTTCTGCTATCTCGTTTTTTCTTTTTGGGAGTAGGCCCTGAATGCCGAGTATCTTTCTTCTTGGTCTGAATAAAAGTTTTATTGCTATATAATTTGTTAATGTACCAACGGCACATCCAATTGCGGGAAATAGTATATAATTAAGAACCATCGTGTAAAAATCCTTTGGACTTACAATTTTATTGATTTAATTAGTTATTGTAGTTGTTTAAATTAAGTATGGCAATAAAATTATATATATGTACTGGAATTATACATGCGAAACTAATTCAGTGTGTATCATTATGACATATATACTGTATCATAATGATACAGATATTAAGAGTCAGGAATGTTTTGTGCGTTTCTGAAAAATTGTATTGATGTAAATTTTAATATTTCAATAATTGCGGTTGCCATATATAATTGTAATTATTGGCATAGATATTGCTTAATTTTTGGTGAACGGTTAAGGTTTCAAAAATTGATATTGGAGGGTAATTATGGATATAAATAGATTTACAGAAAAAGCGCAGGAGGCTCTTCAGGCTTCGCAACTTATAGCTGGGGAATATGGTCATCAGCAGATTGAGAATGAACATCTCCTCCTTGCTCTTCTGAGACAGGAAAATGGGGTTGTTCCTCAAATTATTACAAAGATGGGCAATGATCCTCAGGTTCTCATAGATGAAACGGAGAACATTCTATCGAAAAAGCCTAAAGTGTATGGAGCGGGGGGAAATATATATCTCTCCCATAGCCTCAATACAGTTCTTGCAAATGCTGAGAAAGAGGCAAGGTCCTTAAAGGATGAGTATATCAGTACGGAGCATCTGTTTCTTTCTCTTGTGGATAGCGATGGGGAGCTGCGCAGGGTGTTCAGCTCTCTTGGCATTGACAGGGCAAGGGTTATGGAAGCTCTTAAAAAAATTAGGGGTTCACAGAGAGTCACATCCCAAAATCCCGAGGCTACATATCAGGCTCTCGAGAGATATGCAATAGATCTGACAGCAAAAGCAAGGCAGGGCAAACTCGATCCGGTAATCGGGCGGGATGAAGAGATAAGGAGAGTTATCCAGATACTTTCAAGAAGAACAAAGAATAATCCTGTTTTAATTGGTGAACCGGGTGTTGGCAAGACAGCTATAGTTGAAGGACTTGCTCAGAGAATAGTAAAGGGAGATGTCCCGGAAGGTCTTAAAAACAAGCGGATTATTGCACTGGATATGGGAGCATTACTTGCCGGTGCTAAATTTAGAGGTGAATTTGAGGAAAGGCTCAAGGCTGTGCTGAAGGAAGTACAGGAGTCCGAGGGCAATATAATCCTATTCATTGATGAGCTTCATACGGTTGTTGGAGCTGGTGCTGCTGAAGGAGCGATAGATGCAGGCAATATGCTTAAGCCAATGCTGGCTCGGGGTGAGCTGCATTGTATCGGGGCAACAACCCTTGATGAATACAGAAAATACATAGAAAAGGACCCGGCTCTTGAAAGAAGGTTCCAGCCTCTTATCATACAGCCTCCTTCTGTTGAGGATACAATATCAATTCTCAGGGGGCTGAAAGAGAGGTATGAAATACATCACGGTGTTCGTATCAAGGACAGCGCTCTTGTTGCTGCTGCTGTACTGAGTGACAGATATATCTCTGATAGGTTTTTGCCGGACAAGGCGATAGACCTTGTGGATGAAGCAGCTGCGAAGATCAGAACCGAGATAGATTCTATGCCCACAGAGCTTGATGAGATCATGAGAAAGATCATGCAGCTCGAGATTGAGCGGGAAGCCCTTAAAAAAGAGAAAGACCAGGCATCACGGGAGAGACTGGAGAAGATAGAAAAACAGCTTGCCAACCTGAGAGAAGAGGCCAATACCCTGAGATTCAGATGGGAAGAGGAAAAGAAAGAGCTTGAGAGGCTGAGGTCGTTGAGAAGCGAGATAGAAAATGTCAAGTTTGAAATAGAGAAAGCAGAGAGAAATTATGATCTTAACAAGGTTGCTGAGCTGAAATATGGTAAGTTAATGCAGCTTGAGAAGGAGCTTGAGGAACTCAGTAAGAAGTTCGAGAAGGAAAGTGGAAATATGCTTATAAAAGAGGAGGTTGATGAAGAGGACATTGCTGAGGTTGTTGCAAAATGGACTGGAATACCTGTGTCGAAACTCATGCAGGGTGAAATGGAAAAACTAATACATCTTGAGGAACACCTGCACAAGAGAGTTGTTGGTCAGGATGAGGCAGTTAAGGCAGTTGCAGATGCTATAATAAGGGCAAGGGCTGGTATAAAAGATCCAAACAGGCCAATAGGCAGTTTCATATTCCTGGGACCAACAGGCGTGGGTAAAACCGAGCTTGCACGTGCCCTCGCTGAGTTTCTATTTGATGATGAGAGGAATATGATTAGAATTGATATGTCAGAGTATATGGAGAGGCATACGGTTGCCAAGCTGATCGGTGCACCTCCGGGCTATGTAGGATACGAAGAAGGTGGACAGCTTACCGAGGCTGTGAGGAGAAAACCCTATTCTGTGGTTCTTCTTGATGAGATAGAAAAGGCCCATAACGATGTATTTAACATACTACTCCAGATTCTTGATGAGGGAAGGTTAACTGATTCTCATGGAAGGACTGTAAACTTTAAAAACACCGTTATAATTATGACTAGTAATCTTGGATCAGAATATATACTAGAGTATACGAGCAGCGGACAGAAATCTTTCGAAGAGATAAAACAGGTGGTGCTGGATATTCTCAAGAGAAGTTTCAGGCCAGAGTTTCTCAACAGGATAGATGAGGTTGTAGTATTTCATTCCCTTACGAAAGATCATATTAAAGAGATTACAAAGCTTCAGCTTAACTACCTGGTGAATAGAGTTAAAGAGAGGGGCATTGAACTGGAGTTTACCGATGCTGCGGTGGAACTCCTTGGTGAGAAGGGTTATGATGTAAACTTTGGTGCGAGACCTCTGAAGAGGACGATTCAGAATCTTGTTGAAACTCCTCTGGCGAAGAAAATTGTAAGTGGTGATTTTAAAGAGGGGGATACTGTTGTAATTGATATGAAAGATGGAGAGATAATCTTTAGAAAGAAGAAAAAAGCGGCTGAGGTAACTGAGAAAGCCTAAATATGGAAAGATATAAAACTGAAAAATTGAAGACAGGATATTTAAACTAGAAAGATAATTAGTCAAATGGGGGCCATAAGCGAATGGCTCCCATTTTTCATATTCCCCCCTTTTTCTATTAGTCTTAATAAATCATAAGAAAAAAATCGATTTTATATTCAGCCGTAAGAGCTCACCTAAATCTTATCAAATTTTGAAATAGGTGTTTTTTGTGTATATAATATCTATATAGCAGTTTCCCATCAGGATAAATACGGAGACGGAAAAAGATATGATACTATTTTTCTTGGGAAGAGAACTCCAGAAAAGGTACGGAAAATGTGAATTTAAAAGCGAAGTGAGGTTTTCCAATGATGTTAATGGCTTCCTCAGTGGAATAAAAAGCACAGAGGACTTTAATAAATTTGTACTTTTTATCCATGCCAGGTCTAAAGAAGCCCTGAGCTCAATTTTAACTGGACTTGAAAATAAAGCTCCTTCGATTCCCGAGTTTGTCCCCCTGATTATATTTGCCTCACCAGAACTCGATTTTATTGGTATAGAAGAGTATATCGGAAAAGTGGATGGCTTCATTCATGATTTTCCGGATCCCAGAATAGTGGAAAACCTGGCACTGTTTTATCGGGAGAGAAAGAGTAATGAGATAGAGAAAGAAAAACGACGGATGATCAAATGTGCTCTCTATATGACGATAGCGGAAAACCTAGCGAAATCGGTAAAAGATGAAAGGCTGGCAGGAGGGATTTATCTTGGTATTGATAACTATGGTTATATAAGGGCTGCAACGGATGAAATTCTCAATGTCCTGGGATATTCAAGGGATGAAATTATTGGAAGACATTTCAGTGAAATAGTTTCGAGAGATGAGCTCGAAAAGGTTAAAAGAATTTTTACAGAGAGGAGAACTGGCAAGAGAGGTTCGAAAGAGGTTAAAATCAGGTTCAAAACCAAGGAGGGGAAAACCACAGAAGTTATTGTAGATGCTACGGGGTTGCACATTCCTTCTATTGATGTGAGACCGGAGAAAGATCCTTACAGAGTTCATATAGGGACGCTATGTTATTCGAATATAAAGAGTGTTTTTGAAAAAACCGGGGAGTTAGATAAGGCAAAAATTATTTATGAGGCTTTCAGATCAACCAGTGCTCCAATCTTGATATATGATCCTGATAGAAAATATTTGTACCCGAACTTGGGGTTTTTAAATTATACGGGATACAGCCTTGAGGAAATATATAATAAAGACCTCTCGTATTTTGAGATAGGGGATGAAAAGGCAGATGGGGTTTCAATATTCGATACATATCTCGAACAGTTGAAAGAAAAAAATCATGTGGTATTTCGGGCTGAAATCAGATCGAAGGCAGGAGAGAAAAAATGTTGTGAGGTGACAGCAGACCTGGTGGAAATCGAGGGCAAGCAATTAATCTACCTTGCCTTTGATGACCTCAGTGGGATGATTAAATTTGTGGATGACCTTCAGGCTGTGATTAGCCTCTCCTGGGAGGTTTCAAGGGCCTATACGATTGAGAGGATAGTTGAGAAAACGATATCTATTTTATCATCAATTATAAAATCCCCGCTTCTGTTTATTTATCTCGAAAGTGAGCTGGAAAAGGATTCTCATAATATACTTGTAAGCTCAAACAATACGACAGAATGGATGGATTATTATGATGAGGGGATTCCAGAGATTCTAAGAGAGGGCGTAAGAGAAGCAATTGAGAAATCACATCCCCAGTATATACCGCTCGAAGATGGTAATATTTTGCTTGGCGACCTCCTTAAAAAAGAGATGAAAAGCGGAACCCTTGTTATTTTCCCATTTGGCACAGATGGAGAGAGGCTTGGGGCAACGGGATTGATATCTCACGAACATGGAAGATTTACAGTTCATGAGCTCAGGGTGCTGGAGTTGACAAGCTCAATTATAGGAACGGCTTTAAAGAAGTTTTACCTGGAAAAAGAAAAAGAGCAGTATTTGTTACACCTTGAGGAGCTGGTTAAGGAAAGGACCAAAGAGCTTGAGAATTATGTCTACGTTATTTCTCATGACCTGAAATCTCCTCTCCATGCCGCGAGAGGGTTTGTTGATATGGTAAAGTCGAGGTTTGCTGGTTTTATAAAAACGGAAGATGATGAGTACATCCTCAGAAGAGCCTTTGAGAATATTGATCAAGCAATAAGTATGATAGATGGACTGCTGGTGCTCTCCCGAATTGGTACACAGGAGCTTAACATTGAAGAGGTCAACCTGAGAAAGGTTGTGGAGGATTACTTTATACAGAGGAAAGCTCTCGGTAATGGTGAGGTTGAGATTGATTATAAAATAGAAGGTGAACTTCCAAAAATTATGGCAGATAAAGCCCAGATTGTTCAGCTGTTTAATAATGTGCTTGATAATTCGATAAAGTACAGGAAAGGAAACCGGGTAAAAATAAGTGTTAAAGGGATAAAAAAATCTGATAGAGTGATCGTTTCAATTGAAGACGATGGTATCGGGATTGAAGAGGATGAGATAAATCGGGTATTTGATGTATTTTACAGAGGTATGGGATCTTCAGCAGCAGTTGAGGGCACAGGCCTGGGGCTTACAATAGTAAAAAAGATTCTCGACAGGCAAGGTGGAAGGGTAGCTGTTGAGAGCGAGCCAGGAAAGGGTACCAGGGTAACCATGGAAATTCCCCTTAAGTGGAAACAGGGCTGAGGAATTGCCTCAATTAAATCAATTAAAAAACATTAAAAAATGCATCTCATGTCTGTGAATTGTTTTTGTTTTCCCTGAGATCAGTTACCTTTTTTCTTTTCATTCCTTTTTTTATTGTTTCGGGTTCCACAAGTTTTACCTTTGGTACAATGTCCAATCTTCTTTTTGTTTCAAATATTATCTCTTCTCGAAGCTCGTTGAGCTTTTTCATTTCATCTGAAAAAAGCTCTCCTGAAAGCTCAACCTGGATCTCCAGCTCATCAACATCCTCTCTTCTATCTATTACAAGTTGAAAACCGGGAAGATGGCCAAAAATATCCGTTAGAAGCTGTTCAAACTGTGATGGAAACAGATTTTGACCGTTGAGAATGATCATGTCATCAATTCTTTCGAAGACCCTTGCCATTCGAACAAAACTTCTGCCACATTTGCAATTATCTGGATATATTGTGGTAAGGTCTCCTGTTCTATACCGTATAAGTGGAAAGCCCTCTTTGGTAAGGGTGGTAAGTACCAGCTCGCCCTTCTGGCCGGGAGGTAGCACGTCTCCTGTTTCCGGGTCTATAATTTCAGGAATAAAGTGGTCTTCCGATATATGGAGGCCGGATTTATGCTCGCATTCATATGAAACCCCCGGGCCCATTATCTCCGTCAGCCCGTAGTTGTCGAAAGCTTTGATCTGGAGGTTTTCTTCGAGTTTTGTTCTCAGTTTCTCACTCCACGGTTCTGCGCCAAAAAGTCCAGTTTTTAGTACCAGTTCAGCGGGAGTTATATTCATTTTTTCTATGCTATCCGCAATCAGGGCTCCAAAAGTAGGTGCGCATATAATTACGGTTGTATGATAATCCCTCATTATGAGTATCTGGTGTTCAACTTCTGCGTTTGAACTGGGGATAACGCTTGCACCAAGTTTTTCAGCACCATAATGAAATCCAAGTCCTCCTGTAAACATTCCATATGGGAAGCATATCTGGATTATATCCTCTTTTGTTATTCCTGCTGCCATCAGTACTCTTGCGGTGAGCTCTGACCAGTGGATAATGTCATTTTTAGTGTACCCAACAACTATGGGTTTCCCAGTAGTTCCCGAGGTGGAATGCATTCTTACAACCTCTCGAAGCGGAACGGCAAACATCTCGTATGGATAAGCTTTTCTGAGGGTTTCTTTTGTCGTAAATGGTATTTTCTTTAAATCTTCAATCGAAGAAACAGTAGTCGGGTCGAATCCTATCTCATTGAAGAGGTTCCTGTAGTAGGCAACTCTTCTATGTACCCTGACAAGTATCTGCTGGAGTCTTTCAAGTTGAAGCTGTTCAAGTTCCTCTCTTGAGAGGTATTCCTTTTCTGATATATCATCCATTTTTCTTTCTCCTCTAATGCTATTTAGTTCTTCATTTGTGATTTCAGCTATGATTCCAGGTTATGAGTCAAAATTGAACTGGAATTTTTGGATATTTTCAAAGCTCTTTCCCTCATTCAGGACAAGGGCGAACTTCGAGTTTTCATTATAATTTTCATTATGAGACACATTTTATTGAAACTAACCTTTTCCTATGTATGCCCTTATTACCTCTTTGTTTTCAAGTAGTTCGTCCTTTGTGCCTGAGAGGATTATCTGTCCTGTTTCAATAAGATATGCCCTATCGCATATATCAAGCGATAGTTTTGCGTTCTGTTCAACAAGGAAAATCGTAAGATTTTCCTTTTCTCTCAATTCTACGATTGTTTCGAAGATACCCCTTACAATTTTTGGTGCAAGACCTATAGAGGGTTCATCGAGAAGTAGTAGTTTGGGACTGGACATCAGTGCCCTGGCAATCGAGAGCATCTGCTGTTCGCCGCCAGAGAGTGTTCCGGCTAGCTGATTTCTTCTCTCTTTCAGGACAGGAAATATCTCAAATATTTTTTCCATTTTTTCGGCAATTTTTTGTCTGTTTTTAAACCCATAATCAGTATAAGTGCCCAGCAGAAGATTGTCATAAACACTCATTGGATAAAAGAGTTCTCTTCCCTCCGGGACCATAGCAATCCCGGCTTTTACTATCTCCGATGGTGGAAGCCCCAGAATTTCCCGCTCTTCAAAGAGTATTGATCCCTCTGTTTTATGCTGGAGACCTAGGATGGTCTTTAGTAACGTGGACTTACCAGAGCCATTTGCACCTATGAGAGCTACTATCTCCCCTTTTTTTATATGAAGGGAAATTGATTTTATGGCGCATATTGATTCGTAATACGAACTAAGAGATCTTATTTTCAGCATATTTTTCTTTCCCGTGCTATTTCCATTTTCGTCAGAAGCCTTGTAGATGTATTGGTGCCACTCATCATCACCTGCCATAGATAACACATTCATACAAATGTTATCTGTAGTTATAAACTTTTTTATCTACTAATTATATCTATTCACCTTGTATCTATTCACCGAGATACACCGATATGACATTCGGATTATTACTCACCTCCTCAGGAGTACCTTCGGCTATCTTTTTTCCAAAGTTTAAAACCGTGATTTTATCAGAGACCTCCATCACCATATCCATGTCATGCTCAACTAGAAGTATTGTTATTCCAAGTTCTCTAATCTTATAAAGGTTATCAATGAGATTCTCTGTTTCATTTATTGTAAGACCTGCTGCTGGTTCATCGAGAAGGATAATCTCGGGTTCTGAGGCCAATGCCCTTGTAATTTCTACAAGCCTTTGTTTCTCAAATGAGATAGAATTAATAGGTCTATCGTATATATCGTCCAGGTTCATAAAACTGAGCCAGTACATGGCTCTATCTCGTATTTCCTTTTCTTCTTTTCTTTTCTTTGCTGTGTTGAGACAGCTGGAAAGAAAACCAGCTTTTGATTTTGAGTACTGGCCGACCATGATGTTTTCTATAACACTCATGTTGTTGAATACACTGAGATTTTGAAATGTTCTCGAAATACCCAGGTAGGGTATCTGGTAAGGTTTCAGATAATCGATTCTTTTATTATTGAGAAATATTTCTCCGCTATCAGGGGTAATCAGGGAGCTTATTATGTTAAATAGAGTGGTCTTTCCAGCACCGTTAGGCCCTATAACCGAGGTGATGGTACCTGTTTTGACTTCAAAACTGAGGTTGTCTATGGCCTTTAGGCCCCCGAATGATTTATTGAGATTTTTGACCTGGAGTATTTTGTCCATTTTTAATACCCGTCTGGATATTCTGATTATTTTCTTTATTGTTCTTTTTTCTTTCCAATCTTCAACGGGATTTTTATTCCGTATAATCCCTCAGGCCTGAAGAGCATTATTGACATGAGTATAATGCCGTATATCAGTATATCGTAATCCTTGAATATTCTCAGATACTCGGGCAGAAGTGTCAATACTCCCGTTCCAATGAATGCTCCCCATATGTTTTCCATCCCTCCCACTGCAACCATGGTAACGAGAAGCACGGAAAAATGCAGGCCAAATGTTCCAGGGCTCAGAAAAGTAACGTAGTGTGCATATAGAAATCCTGCTATCGATGCATAAACTGCACTCAGAATGAATATCTGGAGTTTTAACTTAGAAATGTTAATACCAAGTGTTGCAGCGGTTGTTTCACTTTTGTGGATTGCCCTCAGCGCTCTACCAATTCGTGAATCAATCAGGTTGAGAGATATAAATAGGATAAATGAAAAAACAGCCCATACAAATATATAGTACAGAAAATCGTTGTTTAACTCTATGCCAAAAATTTTTATCAGAGGTATATTCCCAAAACCCGATGGTCCTCCAGTGAGTGATAAAAGCTCATTAAAAACAATGTGCACGATCTCGCCCAGACCAAGGGTTGCCATGGCCAGATAGTGCCCCTTTAATCTGAGTGTGGGTATGCCCACTATGTATGCAATCAGTGCTGTGAGCAGTACTGCTGAAAGAAACCCGAACCATACGGGCATTCCCAGTTTGGCTGTGAGCACTCCGGATGTGTAGGCTCCTATTCCATAAAAAGCAGCCTGCCCGAGGGAGATCTGTCCTGCATAGCCCATGAGGAGACTGAGCCCGGTAGTGATGATTGCGTTTATCCCAAAGAAGACAAGCACACCCACATAGTAGGGATTCCTTATGAATCCCAGGATAACCATTGCACTGATAAAAACCATGAGAGCTTTAAAGTAATTTCTTTTGAGATGGGAGTTTCTTCTTCCCAGATTATTGTTGAGGTGGATGGATTTACCTTTATTCAAGGTGATTAGCCCTTTTCTTAATTCTTTTTAAAACTTTTTCAGGAGATGCTCCTGTTTTTTGACTAGGATTCCCCCGGGTCTGTAGAATAGAACAATCAGTAATATAACCAGCGCAACTGCATCCTTGTATCCGCTGGATACGAAACCGGCTGCATAGGCTTCAAGAAGACCGATGATCAGTCCTCCAGCTATCGCTCCTTCCATCTTCCCGAGCCCGCCGAGTATTGCCGATCCAAAACCTTTGAGGCCAAGCAGGGAGCCTCTGTCATAGTCTACAAGAGTGATGGGCGTTACTATCACACCTGCAATTGCCCCTATGCATGCACTTAGAGCAAAACTTAGGAGCACCATCTGGTTTACGTTTATTCCCACTATCCTTGCAGCATTTCTGTTGTATGAGCATGCCTGCATGGCCTTTCCGGTAATTGTGAATCTGTAAAAAGCTCCGAGCCCCAAAACAATCATTATTAAAAATCCCATTACCCATAGCATCTGGGGTTGTATTGTTGCTCCAAAAAATGCTATTGGAGTATCACCGCTGAAAGAGGGAAGGATATAACTGTCCTTCCCCCAGATGAACATGGCCGCACCTTTAAACAGAATGGAGCCCGCTATTGTTATTATTATTAAAGTTATTATCGATTGGTCCTGTACGGGCTTGATTGCAAATCTGTGGAATAGGATACCTATTATTGTTACAATTATTACCGCAAAAATCCCTGAGAGAAGAAGATTAAGATGGAGATTATTATGAAAATATACAGCAAGCATTCCACCAAGCATTAGAAACTCGCCCTGGGCAAAGTTTATTATACCCGTTGAGTTGTAGATAATGTTAAACCCCAGGGCAACCATTGCGTAGATACTTCCTATGGTAATGCCTGAAAGTGTATATTGAAGAAATTGATCAAATAGGGTCATTTAGTTTTGCTCAGTATGATTTTTATTATAAAAGGTTCTCTCATTCTGGAAAGATGTGTCACGGATTTTCATATTTTAGATGGTAAAACCTGCTCATTCATCGTTTAAATAGTACTCTAGCATTCAAAATTACCGCCCCTGTTAGTTGTATTTTTAATTAATCGATTACTTATTGTATTTTAAATCAACCCTTATTCTTCGAGAAGTGCAAACTGACCGTTTTTCACGGTAAACATTTCAAATGCCTCTGAGGTCAGGCCATTATGATCCTCCGGTGAAAAATTGAATATTCCCCCGGTTCCAACGAATCCTTTAAGGTTTTCTATTGCTTCTCTTATTCCTTCTTTATCGGCACCAGCTTTCTTTAAAGCCTCATAAAGAATCCACATTGCATCCCATGCATGTCCACCAAAGGTTGAAACTGGCTCGTTAAACTTGCTTTCATAAAGTTTTTTGTACTGGACGAGCACTTTTTTCTGTGGATGATCATCCGGGATGACATCAACTGCCAGCAATCTTCCAGCCGGGAAGATTATACCCTCAGCTGCTTCACCTGCGGTTTTAACATATTTTATATTTCCAAAACCATGGCTCAGGAAGAGTTGCTGGGTCATGCCAAGCTGTCTCATATTTTTTGCCACAATTACCTGTGCAGGTACAATTGACCAGTTAACAATTGCCTGGGCATCGGTTGCTTTTATTTTTGTAAGCTGGGCTGTCATATCTGTATCTTTGGGTCCGTATGTTTCATCGGCAACAATAGTAATGCCATACTGAGGTGCAAGTTTTTTAAGCTGCTCTCTTCCAGCATTTCCAAAACCTGTTGTTCCGGACATTATGGCGATCTTTGTTATTCCATGCTTTTTCATATACTGATATATTTTTTCCACAGCGTGCCTGTCTGATTGTGGCGTCTTAAACACCCATTTTTTTACAGGTTTCACAATTGATTCTGCAGCAGCGCACGAAATCAGCGGTACCTGTGCCTTTTCCACTATTGGGATGACTGCCATTGTTGTACCACTTCTCGATGGACCAACTATTGCCAGAACCCCGTCACTATTTATGAGCTTTTTAACAGCATTTACCGTTTTGGTTTCATCTCCTACTGTATCTTCAATGATAATTTCTACGGGTACCCCATTTATACCACCGTTTTCATTGATCATATCTGCAACCATCTGTGCGGTATTCCTTTCGGGTTCGCCTAACCATGATGCTGGACCGGTTATGGCAAATACTGCTCCAATTTTATAGCTCTCTACTTTCTCTTTTTCCCCAGCTCCGAAAGTGGCAAAGGGAATAAGTAGAGCAACCGCAACCAGCATAAAGAAAACTTTTCTCATCCTCTCCTCCTTGATTAATTTTTGATATGATTGGTTTTAAAAGATTTTTGTATATAAATTGTTTATTCTAAATAATTCTGCTATTTTGTCAATGGTTAAATATTTTTGACACCTATTTTTCTGTACTATTGCGTGGAATAATAATAAAACTTTTATTAAAAGTCTATAATCTTTATTTATTCTCTATTGATTTTATTCTGAGTGAGGTAAATTTATTAGTATAGTTCGAAAATATTTTTTTAAATCGCTCCAGATTTCAGCATTAACTTTCGATTATTATGTATGAAGGTTTAAAAGTAGCGTTTATTAAGTAATGGATTGAATTATGAAATTATTACCCATTGTAATTTTAATATTTGTTTATATTCTGGGATTTGTCATCGGACCATCAATTGGGTCAGGAAAGATCGTGGTAGCTGACCAAATAATAGAAGAAGATATGAATCATGATGGAAAAACTGATGCCTGGAATTATACACATGATAAGAGAATAATAAAGCAAGAACTGGATATAAACTTTGATGGCAAAATTGATAGCGTTTATGTGTATGATGAAAATATGAAGGTCAAAGAGGAAACACTAGATACGAATTATGACGGCAGGATGGACAACTGGAGAGAATATGAGGATGGAGAACTTGTGCTTGATCAGATTGACAGTAACCTGGATGGCAGAATTGATGTATGGATTTATGTCGACAGGGGAAGAATATACAGGATTGAGAAAGACACTGATTTTGATGGAATCCCCGAAACAGTGATTGAATACTAATTGCTTATTTCTATCCTTCCAAAACTCTTGACTTTGAAATTATTAAAAAATATCTTACAAATCGAGATGCTGGCGTAGCTCAACGGTAGAGCAGCTGATTTGTAATCAGCAGGTTGCGGGTTCAAATCCCATCGCCAGCTCCATGGGGAGGTTCCCGAGTGGTCAAAGGGAACAGACTGTAAATCTGTCGGCGTATGCCTTCGCAGGTTCGAATCCTGCCCTCCCCAAACTTCTTTTTATTTTTTTTGAGTTCCTCTGTGTGAACGGGTGAGTATCCTGCCTAGATAAAGAAATTCTCTAGACAAAGAAATTAAATGGATTAAAAAATTACCTGGATAAAAATTATTCAGAAAAAATTGGGAATTATTATCGGGATACTTCTTGGATAAAATGCAGTAAAAAAGAAGGGAGCTTAAATGAAGGAGAAGGGTAGCTTATCACTGCCCGATTCCCTCAA
Organism: uncultured Spirochaetota bacterium; assembly: GCA_964518675.1. Taxonomy (GTDB): domain Bacteria; phylum Spirochaetota; class B62-G9; order B62-G9; family CAZFGQ01; genus CAZFGQ01. The sequence continues at coordinate 81,457 of CAZFGQ010000001.1, read as the reverse complement.
GAAGGATATTATACTTACCTGAGTTTGATAGAATCTCGAGTCTTGTTGATTTTGAATCGCTGTTTGAGGGGCTGAAAGTAACGGTGAAGTACTCCTGCCCTCCCTGTGGTATTGTTAAGGGGGTATTTGGAAAGTTTACCTCAAAGTCTTTAATCTCACCTCCTCGCTTCTTATACGTATTGATCCTGAGTTCTGCAGACCCTTCATTTACAATAGTAAATGTTACAGGATCACTGCTTTCGCCCGGAGTGATCTCTCCAAAGTAATAACTGCTTCCATCGTAGTATGGTTGTCCGTTTAAATATATCTGCATGTTTGGCGCATCTTTTTCTGAGGCTTCTCCATTGATAATGAAAGTAAAAGGATCTGTGTCCGGGTCGTTTGATTCAATGGATATTTCTACAGAATGCTTTCCTTTATAAGATGGATTGTACGTCACTGTAAAGAATATTGTCGAGAGAGGCGAAAGGTAAGCTGGAATTGAGGTGCTATCCAGTATAAAGTTTTCTGAATCTGCGCCAGATTTCGTCATATCGGAGACACCCAGTGGCTCTGTACCTGTATTTTGAATGGTAAATGTAACCGAGGGTGTGCTTTCGCCAATTGTGACTACTCCAAAATCATATCCGATGCTACCAGAGGTGATTTTAACGGAATCAACGGAGACCTGGATATTTGGAACCACTTCAGTGGTTCCCATGCCTTTAATCTCAAATATAAATGTTTGTTCCTGATTATCGGGGTCATTGGTTGAAATTATTACAGAGGCTATTTTTTCACCTTCTGTTGAAGGTTTAAATATAATGTAGAATAATGTCGAATCTCCGGGAGAAATAGTTTCCTGGACATTTTGTGTATCAAGAATAAAATCTGTATTATCTGTTCCTGTAGTGTTTATACTGTATATTTTGAGGTCTTCATTTCCAGTGTTTTCTATTTTAAATGAAACCGGTTCTGATTCCATGGTTTTCTGCACATAGCCGAAATCATAACTGGTGATCCCGGGCAGTATCTCCATGTTGCCGGTACTTATCTTTATGTCTGGTTCGGGTGTTGCATTACCCTCACCGGTGATTGTTACGGTGAAATCATTCTCATCCGGATCGTTTGTGACAAATGATACCTCAAGTTCGTAGGTACCCGTTGAATCAGGATGAAATATTATTCTCAGGGTGGTGTATTCATCTTTGGCAAGAATGGTGGGTATATCGGGTTCTTCCCTGCTGAACTGTGACAGATTACCAGAATAATTAATGTCGTTGATATACAATGAAGTTTCACCTTCATTCTTTATGAGTAATTCAACGATTTCACTTGTTCCTATGAATAGTTTGCCAAGGTGAAGCTGTGTACGATTGTTTAGTTTTGTGATGTTGTAGTATACCTCAAGTTCTGGTTTACTGGAAGTTTGGGAGCTTTCTATCCCCACACCTGTGAGATTGAAGGTAAATATTTCATCATCCGGGTCGTCGCTTTCCAGCACTAGCTTCATCGTAAAGGTTCCGGATCTGGTTGGTATGAACGAGACCGTTATTGTTGTGCTACTGCCGGATTCAAGGATTGTTTCCATTGATGAATCATCCACATAGAATTGATCATAATCCCCGACAAATGAAATCCCTTTTATTGTGAGGGTTAATTCTCCTGTGTTTGATATGTTGAATGTCTGGTTTTTTCTTTGAGAGATTTCGAGCTGACCAAAAGAAAATACACCTGTTTTGTTCTGAATTTCATATTCTTCGTAGCTTATCCTGATATTGGGTTCCTGAGAGATAATTTCAAACACATCCACTCTTGTCGTACAGGAAACAATACCGAGAAGTCCAAGAAGGATTAAGAGGAGATATAATGCTTTTAATTCGTTTTTGGATGACCACCCAGGATTAATCATTTTACCTCTAAAAATGAAGATAATCCACTCTGGAAGTCTGAATAAGATTTTACCAAGAGGTGTTTAAATATTTAGCAGCAAACTTTAATTATAACACTATTTACAGATTTATCAATTTTATTTGATGAAATTTGTATATTGATTAAGGGTATTGTTTGTTTTGTTTGTAGAATGGCAGGTAATTATTGTTTGTATCTTTTTGGGCTAATCAATTTTTAAGTTTACTTTATTTAATTTGTGCGGGTACCCTATGTCCACCAGTAACCCAGTTCGCGGAGAATTCTGGGGCTTTTTTGCCAGTCCTTAACCACCTTAACAAATAATTCCAGGTAAACTTTTTTATTAAATATTTGTTCAAGTTCTTCCCTTGCCAGGGAACCAACTTTTTTAAGAAGCTGTCCGCCTTTCCCTATAATTATTTTCTTCTGTGAATCCCTGTTTACATAGATGATAGCACTAATATAAATCAGACCTTTTTCGTTTTCAGATCTGTCTTCTATTGTTTCTATCTCTACGGCTACAGAGTGAGGGAGCTCCTTTTTAAGAAAATAGAATAGTTTTTCTCTGATGATATCAGAGATTCTGAACTTTAAGGGAAAATCTGTAAGAGTATCTTTTTCGTAGTAGGGATGCCCGGCAGGTAATAAATCTAAAAGTGCTTCTTTTAGCTCATCGAGATTTTTTCCCTTCAGTGCCGATATCCGGATGTATTTTTTTACAGGGTCAGGTTTCTGGGTTTCTTTAAGTACTGTCTGCCACAATTTCCTGAAATCTTCCTCATTTTCACCGCCAGTATCTATCTTGTTGAATGCCATTATAGTTGGGAGACCGGCACTGGCAACAAATCTCATTATATCTTCTTCTTCCTCTCCTGGTTCTCTTGAAACATCCACCACATAGAGTATCCCCTCTATTCCTTCGATGCTTTTTTTTGCGACGGTATTGAGGTGCTGTATAAAACTTTTCTTAAACGAATGTATTCCTGGTGTATCCACAAATACAATCTGGGCATTTTCCATATTCAGTATTCCTCTGACCTGGAACCTGGTTGTTTGAGGAATTTCTGAAACTATACTTACCTTGCTTCCTATGAGTGCATTGAGAAGTGTGGATTTTCCAACATTGGGTCTTCCAATGATAGATATAAATCCAGATTTAAAATTGGTGTTGTTTGCGTTATTCATTGAAATGTCCCTTCATCCTTTTTCAAAAGAAACTATAATTAGAGTTTTTATCAAAAAATATACATTTTATTTTTATATTATGAAAGATTTTTGTCTGAACTTTTTCTTTAGCTTTGGAAAACTTGTCTGAGGGATTTTATAGTTTGTATTGCAAATTACGATATCAATTATTATATTTTAGTCGGAGAGGGTAAAAATGAGATTGCCATTCTGGTTTTGGATAATGATGGGCCTTTCGTTGCTGAGCTGGATAATTCCCGATGGTATTCCAGGGGAGGAGTTTCTTCTTCCGGCACTTGCAATTGGTGGGCTTTTATTGAGAAGGGCACTTATGAAAAACTTCTACCAGCAGCAGTATCAGGCTTATCAGCAACAAAAAAGCCAGAGCGGGGGCTCCTGGCAGGGTGGCCAATCTCAGAGTTCAAGCTCTTTCTATAATAAGTTCAAAAACTGGAGTGGTTTTGGAGGGTACCAGCAGGGAGCTTATCAACAGCAAACACAGAGCGGCGGGACAACATTAAAGAAGGATCCTTATGAAATATTGGGAGTGAAAAAAGGTGCTTCTATGGATGAAATAAAAAAAGCCTATAGAGAAAAACTCAAGAAATTTCATCCCGATATGGTTGAAAACCTGAAGCTAGGCCCCGAATATAGGGAGATGTTCGAAGAGAAAACAAGGGAAATCCAGGAAGCATATAAGCAACTTGGGGGAACATAATCACTGAAATGTAAGCCTGAGATTACAGAATATATTTTTAGCTTTACTATTATTTATTAGACATAAACCAAAAATGTCTTGAAATTAACTCATAAAATTATTAATATTTTCTGAAAGCGGCCGTCGTATAGTGGCAATACCTCAGCCTTCCAAGCTGAAGACGTGGGTTCGATTCCCATCGGCCGCTCATTTATTTTGTCCTTCCTTTTAACCTTGCAAATTTTATCTTAAAAAATTCTATTTTATCTAAGTTCTTTAGAGGTATAGTGGAGATGGTGTAACCTGCTTATCAATTTATTCTCAGGTGGTTTGTTCTACCCTGTTTTTTGTGGCATTCAGATGTTTTTCGTATATTTCATGGGCCAGTTTAAGGAGAGTTTCTCTATTATTCTTTTCAGGGTCATCAAGAATAATTTCAAGAAGGCCGTTTAGAACTTTCCCAACCATGGGTCCAGGTTTGATACCAAGTTCATCCATTATATCATACCCATTTACGGCAAGGTCCTTTACCGTTATGGCATTTTCAGCTTCGATTATCTGCTGGATTCTTTCTTTTAACTTTTTGATTGAGTTTGATTCACCCTGCTTAAGACCATTTCCAATTCTATCGGCTCTCCTGAGCTCAAAAAGTGCATCGAGATTTTCAAGCCCTACTTTTCTCATGAATCTTCTTACCGCACCATCTGTCCATTGATTTGTGTAGTGGAACATGTGGTTTCTTATGAGATGGGTTATAAAGTTGATATCATTGTTACTGAATTTAAGTCTTCTGAGGATCTTCTTTGCTATTGCTGCGCCTATAATTTCGTGGTTGTAAAAGACCGGTTTTTTACCCTCTCCTTCTTTTTCAATTTCTTTTTTAGCATAGTATTTGCCAACATCATGGAGGAGGGCAGCAAGTCTAATTCTCCAATCATCCTTCGTTGCTGCATCGCACGTGTACAGATTGTGGAAATATATATCGTATCTGTGGTACTTGTTTTGTTTTATTCCATAACCTTTTAGCAGTTCTGGAAGAAAAAGTTCAAGAAGACCTGATTTTCTCATTAGTTCGATTCCAATTGAGGGCTTATCAGCTTTGAGTATCTTTATAAACTCTTCTCTTATTCTTTCAACAGATACCTTTGAGGCTATCTCGAGGGTTTTTCTTATTGCATCGAAGGTTTTTTCCTCTATTTCAAACTCAAGTTGAGCTGCAAACCGGCATGCCCTGAACGGGCGTAGACCATCCTCGCTAAATCTCTCTATCGGGTCTCCTATTGTTCTGATGATTCTTTTTTTTATATCTTTCTGTCCTCCGAATGGGTCTACTAATACTCCTGTTATTGGATTGTATGCAATCCCATTTATTGTAAAATCTCTCCTTGAAAGATCCTCTTCGATAGTTTTTGCGAATCTAACGAAATCAGGTCTCCTTCCATCTGAGTATTTTCCATCTGCTCTGAAAGTGGTTATCTCTATGTTGTGACCTTTTGAGATTACCGTGACTGTTCCGTGCTTTATTCCAGTGGGAATTGCCCTGCGAAAGATCGACATTACCTGCTCAGGGGTTGCATCTGTTGCTATGTCATAGTCGTAGACTTCTCGATTGAGCAGAAGATCCCTGATGGAACCTCCTACCACCCAGGCCTGGAACCCATTTTCATTAAGTCTATTAATAACTTTCATTACATAATCCGGTATATGCATGTTTGAAAGTTAAAGAAAATATCGGTGTGCGTCAATATATGTGCGGTAACTTCCTCAATGGTGATTGAAAATTCAGGATTTAATTCTACTTTGCGTTTTGGATTTCTTTTTTCAGAAAACTCGATATCTGTTCTTTATATTAAGAAGGCGGCCTTTAATGGCCGCCTTCCAACTGATAATTTTTATCTTAATAACTGGAGCACTGATTGTGGGGTTGTATTTGCCTGGGCAAGCATAGCAGTGCCTGATTGCAGCAGAATCTGGTTTTTAACGAAACTTACCATCTGCTCTGCCATATCCGTGTCTCTTATTCGGGATTCAGCTGATTGCATATTTTCATATCCTGTCAGGAGCCCTTTGGCGGCATATTCGAGCCTGTTCTGATATGCTCCGAGGTCTGCTCTCTGTTTTGATACCTTCATGAGTGCCTGATCGATCGCTCCGATTGCCCTGTTAGCCTTTGCCGGTGTGCTGATACTGATAAATGAGGCCGAATGAGCCGGCCCTACGGGGTTTTTCAGACCGAGTCCCTGTGATGTCATTGTACCAATATAGATCCTTTCTCTTTGATCCATATTTGCGCCGAGGTGGATCCACATACTTGCCGTTGGTGTGTTTTCACCAACAGGTCTTGCAAATCTTCCCGTAAGAATGTTCATTGCATTAAACTGAGCATGTGAGGCGATCCTGTCAATTTCGTCAACCAGCTGGGAGACCTCTACCTGGATCATAATTCTGTCTTCATCTGAATAGATACCGTTTGAAGCCTGGACTGCAAGTTCTCTCAATCTCTGAAGAATTGCCTGGGTTTCTTCCAGATACCCTTCCGCTGTCTGGATGAATGAAATACCATCCTCAACGTTTTTTTCGGCTCTCCTGAGCCCTCTGATTTGTGCGCGCATTTTTTCTGAGACCGCCAATCCGGAAGCATCATCCCCTGCCCTGTTTATCCGCATTCCGGAGGAGAGCTTCTCAATGTCCTTGTTTACCTCCCATGTTGTAAATTTTAATTGACGGTTTGCAAAAATTGCGCTTAGGTTGTGGTTGATGACCATTGCCATCCTCCTTGATGAATAGTATTTGGACTTCCCTGTCCTAATGGTTGTTTCGGTTTATATTTAAAAAGCTTTAGAGTATTTTTATAGAAAAAATACTTTATTCTATTTCTGTAGTTCTGTAGAGAAAAACATACAGGAGAGCATAATTGAAAGCGTTTGTGTTTTTGAATGGTGGGATTTCTCGGCCTGAGTTTTACAGAGAACATTTTAGACAGCACTATGTAGAGGGTGATGTTGTTTATTGTGCGAATGGTGGAAGTAGAATTGCCCGGGAGGCGGGAGTAACACCGGATTTTATAATAGGAGATCTCGATTCTATGGCAACCGGGTCGAAAACAAAAAAAGTTGAAGAGGCAAAGAAAATAGTATATCCAGAGGAGAAGGATTTTTCCGATTTTGAGCTGATTCTTGGAAAATTGAGAGAGACCAGCGTAAACAGGGTGATTGTTTATGGAGCGCTTGGTGGAAGGATTGATCATGAGCTGATAAATGTATTATTACTTGTATATTTTGATTTGGAGATGTCTTTTATTGAAGAGGGGTGTGAGGTTTATAACGTTCTCGGCAAAAAAAAGATGGTGAATGAGAATGGTAAAATCTGTACTTTGTTCACTCCATGCGGGTGTTTTATAAAAGAAATGGTGGGTTTTAAATATATCCTGGAGAATCACAAACTACTGCCATCAAGCAGGGGACTGTCGAATCTTATTGTATCGGATACAGCTTGGATCAGTATAGGTGAGGGAAGATTATGCCTTATATTGATAAAAAAATAACCCTGGATGTTAACAATCACTGTGTAAGATAAGTCTTGATTTAAATTGTTAGAGGTATGTCGGCACTGCAGCAATTTTAATTTTATTTTTGGGAGAACTCGACATCCGATATAATTATCAAAAACTATTTTAATTCAAGCTTAAACTTCTCCCTCAGCCTTTTCATTGTAATTGTTGGGTCTTCTACAATTATTTTTGCTCCTCCTATAATGTCTATAAAACCGAGTTCGTTTTTGTATCTTGGAACAAGATGGAGATGTATGTGTTTTATACTTGCTCCTGAAAAATCACCTAGATTGTATCCAATGTTATATCCGCAGGGAGAGTAAAGTTCATCTATTATATCCAGAGATTTTGTTAGTAGAATATCGATTTCCTTTTTTTCTGCATCTGACATCTCCCGGTAATCAACGATATGTCTTTTTGGAAATATCATAAGATGAGCTGAGTTGTACGGGAACTTATTCACACATATTGCAGCTAATTCTGTTTCAGCTACAAGTAATCTCGTGACATTTTCACTCCCTTTCAGTATTTCACAGAGGATACATTCATTAATGTCTTTTAGTTTTTTTATGTACGAAAGCTTCCGCGTGGAAAATAGGTTTGTAAACTTCAATGGCATGATTCAGAACCCTCTATTTTTCACTGAATAGATTTTGCCAGAATTTCAGTTTATCTATGAAGGATTTTTCTTCTTCAAACTTTTTTGTACTTTCGCTTTTTTGAGTTGGCTCCACAGTTTCTGCCTTTTCAGCGCCTGAAGTTTCTGGTCTTTCTTCCTTGATGGCTGGTGGTGCGGGTGCTGCTTCTCCTGGTATCTCAGGAAGTTTTTCTTCTAATTCTGGGGTCTTTAGTTCGGGCAATGGGGATATGGGTTCTTTTGGGGCAGCCTCTTCCGTTCCAGGGCCTCTACCATATGGGAGACTCTCAAGTATTTTTGGAAATCCTGTTTCGGGTTCAATGGGAATTACCACAACATTCGCATTACTGCCAAATCGCTCGAGGTACATATATTTTAAAAGTTCTGGATATTCCCTGAGTAGTTCTCCGTATTTTTTAAGTACCAGAAGTTTGCTTTCTTCCTGGACTTCTTTTTCTTTAAGAGATGATTCTATGAGGCTTTGCTTTTCAATTATTTTAGCTTCAAGTTCTGCCTGCTTTTCCTTTGCTTTTGCCAGTAAGTCAAGGGTTTTAAGGTATGCCTTGTAAGCTCTTCTGTAACCTTCGATGCTGGGTATGTTTTCAAAACTTACCTCAACGCCGACATTTTTAATTTTGTATGAATTGTAAACTTTATTTATTTCATTTTCGATACTCTCCTTGAGCTTTTCAAGCTCACTGTAGGTAAGATTGATATCCGGAGTCCTCTTAAATATTTTAAGAATAAAATCGGATGCTATCTTTTTTGCTCTGGATGATTGTATCTCGCTGAACCTTTCAATATAGTTATCAATCAGATTTTGTTCAGTTAATGCCCTGGCGGCGTCAAAATTAAGGGTAAAAATTGAAGTTACATTAAATTTTAAAAGAAAGTTTCCATATTCTTTTAAATCCTGATATCCGGGTAGAGGTATTTCTTCAACAGTTTTTATTACCACGGGTTTTTTTTCAAAAAATCTGATCGAGTACGTTTTTGGAATAACCTTTTGCCAGTACCAGTTTATTTTTCCTCCTTCAATGGGTCGATTAATGGTTCCGGTGAATGTGGAATAGAGTACACCAAAACTCCCCTGGGGTACATTAATCCAGCCGAGGTAAAAAATTCCTCCTCCCACAACTATAACTAACAGGATTATCAATATGGCCTTTTTCATATTCGTCCTCGGATTTTATTTCCTGATATAATTTTACCTAAATATTTGATATAAACAATAAAAATTTACGCATTTAACCTCCATTTTATTGTAAAAACATTGTTACCATTTTAGTATATTTGTAGTCAGAAAATTGTACGGAGGGATGAATTGGATTCAATAAAAGAGTTAATCGAAGTGATGAAAACACTCAGAAGCGAAAATGGGTGTCCATGGGATAAAGAACAGAACCATATCTCTCTGAAACCCTATCTAATAGAAGAGGCTTATGAGGTAATTGATGCTATTGATAAAGCTAACGATGAAGAGTTAAAAGAGGAGCTGGGGGATTTATTGCTCCAGATAATCTTTCATGCCCAGATTGCAGCGGAAGAGGGGAGATTTAACATTTATGATGTTGCTGCAACCATAGTGGATAAATTAAAAAGAAGGCATCCCCATGTTTTTGGGGATGCAAAAGTTAGTGGAACAGATGAGGTTTTGTCAAACTGGGAGATCATAAAGAAAAGCGAAGGGAAAGAATCTGTTCTTGAGGGCCTTCCGGCCTCTCTCCCTGCTTTACTTAAAGCGAGAAGAATACAGGAAAAAGTGAGCAGGGTTGGTTTTGATTGGTCTGATGCGAAAGGGGCTATTGAAAAGCTTGAAGAAGAGATTGGCGAACTTAAGCGGTGTATTGAGAATGGAAAGCAGGTTGAAATAGAAGAGGAAATTGGAGATATTCTTTTTTCTGTTGTGAATGTGGCGAGACTTTTAAAAGTCGATGCCGAAGGGGCATTGAGAAAAACAATAGATAAGTTTATTTCACGTTTCAGATATATCGAGAGTGAGATTAAGAAGAGAGGTGACAGGAAAATAGAAGAGTATTCTATCGAAGAACTTGATGAGATGTGGGAAGATTCCAAAAAATTATAATTGATCAAGGAAAAACCAGTAAAAGGAGAAATCCAGTAAATGGAGGAAAATAGGGAGAGCCTTTCGGGCAATGGTCTTCCACTGGTAAATAAGAAGTTGAAACAAAGGGATAGTTTTGAATACTACCTTATAAAAAAAGTGGCGAAAACAATTAAAAGGTTTGGGATGATTCAGAAGGGTGATAGGATTATTGTAGGTGTTTCTGGCGGTAAGGATAGTTTGACCCTTTTAAGGGTGCTTTCGCTCAGGCGGGGAATCTATCCAAATGATTATGAATTGCTCGCCGTTCATGTTGCTTCGAATACAGGATGTGAGGGAGCAGCTGATAGGAAGGTACTTGAAGATTATTTTCGCTCTGAAGGGTACAACTATAAGATAGTTGAGTTTAATCTCTGGCCGGGTAAAAAGGGAATTAATACATTCTGGTGTTCATGGAACAGACGTAGGGTCCTTTTTGAGACGGCAAATAAACTTGGGTATAATAAGATAGCACTTGCGCACCACCGAAACGATGTAATTGAGACACTTCTCATGAATATGTTTTACCATGCGGAGCTTTCAACTATGCAACCTCTCCAACCCCTATTTGAAGGAAAGATTACGATCATCCGTCCTCTTTACTATATACCTGAGTCTGATACAATAGCGTATGCGAAGAAACACAGTATACCTACGGTGCATTGCAGATGCCCGATAGAGGGGGAAACCCCGAGGGAACTATTTAAAAGAGTGATAAACGAGATAGAAAGGAAAAACCCACAGGCGGGAATAAATGCTTTAAGGGCTCTGGAAAACATTAAACTTGAATATCTTCCCGCAAGTGTTGTAAAAGAGGATGTGGATGTATAATTTACCTTTTATGATATGGTTTCAGAGTAATCTTTTATATTGAAATATTCACTTTAATATGGAGAATGCGATTATTTTTGCTTTTAGTCAGAACTCGGGTAAACCCATGTAACTTATTTTTTCTGACTTTCCTCTTCGAGAGCTTTAGAGTATTCGGCTTCTGTTTTGGAATCAAATCCGCAGAAGATTACTTCTTCAAATACATCAGGGTGATCATTGAGATAATCCAGTACTGCCCTAACAGCTACTTTCGCTGCTTTGTCAACGGGATACCCGTAGACACCAGTACTTATTGATGGGAATGCGATGGTTTTTAGTCCATTTTCTTCGGCGATTTTAAGGCTGTTTATATAGCAATTTCTTAAAAGCTCGGGTTCTCTGTTATTTCCCCCTCTCCATATTGGACCAACTGTATGGATGACATGTTTGGATGGCATTTTCCCGGCTGTTGTTATGACCGCTTCTCCCGTTGGTAATTTACCGATTTTTTTTATGATTTCTTTGCATTCTTCGAGGATTGCGGGGCCGCCGGCTCTGTGGATTGCTCCATCCACACCGCCTCCACCCATGAGTGAAGAGTTTGCTGCGTTAACAATAGCGTCTACTGCAAGTGTCGTGATGTCTGCCACAATGGTTTTTACCTTTGTTTTACCAATCGTGGTTTCCATATCTCATCCCTCCTTTTCTGGTTACTTCTGGAATGTAAAGTACGCTTAATTTATAGGTTTTATAATTGTACTACTTGTACAAGTGGTACATGAAAGAAAAAATAAACGGAAAGGTTAATGACCAAAAATTGAGAATGTTCGCCTTGTTATTTTATTTTTTTTATAAATGTACCAGAATTGAAAGAACTACTGATTATTCAGACAGTTTTCCTATGTGTCGATTGCCTCTATTATTCTTACATTATAATTCAGGAACTGCATCCATCCATATTTTTCAGCTTTTTCTCTGGATATCACGAGATAGGGCATATATTTTGGCTCGAATGGTTTTCTTATGAGTTTGAGCCCGCATTCTGAGGGTAGCTTGTTGCCTTTCAGGGCGTTACACTTTTTACAGGCGCAGACCTGATTTTCCCAGGAGTTTGGACTTATACCATCCATTTCATGTTCAAACTCGTGCCATCTGGAAACGGGGATTACATGATCAACTGTGAGCTCATCCATTCTGAAACGCTTCCCGCAGTACTGACATCTCATATCATCTCTGTATATAATGTTGAGTCTGGAGTACACAACCTTTTTACGGGGTATTTTATGGAAATTGAAGAGCATTATAACCCGCGGAAGTGGGATTGAAAGGTACTGACTTCTAATCTGGTATCTTTCGTCGACTTTTACAGCAGTTGCTTTGTTTAAAACCTGCAGTGTGATTGCTTCTTTGACACTGCATATATCTATGGGGATCATCCCCGTATTGAGTGTTAATACAGGTGAATTCAGCATAACAAAATAATAACAAAAAATTGCGGTAAGTAAAAGGATTATTTTTTTAGTAGGGGATGGCTCCTCCATTCAGCCCAATGCTCTGTGCATTTATGAAACCGGCCCTTTCACTGGCAAGAAATAGAACAAGGTCTACAACATCCTGTACCCTGCAACTTCTTTTCATGGGATTTTTTTCAATTCTTTTTCTTACGAGCTCCTCAATATTTTTTACCCCCTCTTTTTCAAATGAGATTTTTAGAAGTGATTCTGAAAACCAGCTTTTTGGTTCAACGAATGTTTTTGTTTCATCGGCTTCTTCTGGGATCGATGTCAGGTAGCTTTCAGGGTACACATCAGAGGGGCAGACGGAGTTTACAGTTATATTGTATTTTCCAAGTTCAAGCGCTGTTGCAATGGCAAATCCCCTGTTAAAATATTTTGATCCTGAGTATAGCGACAGTCCAGCTGAAGCCTTTAATCCGCTGCTTGAATTAATATAAATTATCCGACCAAACCTTTGATTCTTCATGAAAGGAATTGCCCCTATTGTTGTATATATGTATCCTTTTACGTTGAGAGCCAGTATTTTTTCGATTTCGCTTTCTTTAATTTCTTCTACGTATCCTCCTATACTAATCGCGGCACAATTTACCAGGATATGTAGTTTGCCGAACTCTAATCCTATTTTTCTGAAGAGGGAATCCGTTGATTTTTTATCTGTCACATCACAAATTTTTGGAATAGCACGGGGTCCAAATTCCGTGGATATTTTATTAAGGGCTTTTTCATTGATATCGACCATAATGGTTTCTGCCCCTTCAGATATAAGTCCCTTTGATATGGCTGCTCCAATTCCGCTTCCGGCACCCGTTACCATGGCAATTTTGCCCTTTATTCCTAACTCCATTTGATTTCCTCCAGATATTTTACAAAATAACTTCTGTTTCTTTTGTACAGTGTCCGATTATAATTCTATAGAGAAAAAAATTGAAGTGAAGTTTTTTTTATTTTAAAATACAAGGTAGAAACTCTAAAAGGAGCAACAAATGAAATATTTTTGGCCTCTGGTGTTAGTTTTATTTGTTTTGGGGGGTTGTCAGACATTAATGAAAGAGAGACCTGCTGAAGGGGAGACTCCCGTCGAAAAAGTAAAGAAGGGTATTCCAGAGGAAGAAAAAACTGTTGAAGAAAAAAACATTATAGAAAAACCAGAGGAAAAGCCAGCTGAAGAAGAAGTGGTTATGGTTCCTGAAAGGATTGAGAAAAAGAAACTGGAAAAATCAATACCTGTGTATATTATAACGAAAGAATCTACTTATTTTGGAACCGGGGTGCTTGATACATATACCATTTATGAATATGATAAGAATAACAATTTGATAAGAGAAAATGTTTATGCATTCGATGATACACTTTTCGAGTATACTGTTTACAAATACAGTAATGGGAAACTGGTAGGAAAGAGGAGCTATGATCAGGATGGCAAGCTTAAAACATTGCATAAGTATGAATATATGGGTAATGGCTTATTATTTAAGGATTATTTATTTGATGGTAACGAAAGTCTGCAGGGTGTTTCCCAGTACGATTATGATAATGAAGGGAGAAAAATAAAATGGAGTGTTTATGATAGTTCAGGAGCCCTGATGGCTTATACCACATATGAATACGAAGATGGCCGGATGGTCTCCATAAAAATATACTCTGCATCTGGAAATCTGGAATCGTACAGCAGGATTCATTACTCCGGAGGAAGGAAAATTCTGGAGGAGTTTTTTACAAGTGATGGGACTCTTCAGAAAAAAACCGAGTTTGTATACGAAGATAGCAAACTCGTTGAGGAAAGAAGTTATGGATCCTCTGGAAAATTGAGATCCAAGGTAAGGTATGATTATGATACCAATGGAAATGTAGAAAAGATGGTTTATCTGGACGAAAATGATAATATCGTTGAGATTAAAGTAAGAGAATATAAAAAGCTAGAGCGTCACGGTTAAAAATTATAAGGAGAATGAATTATGAGAAGGTTATTAGTGATAGCAGTAGGTATTTTAATTTTTTGCTCTGGTTTTCTCAATTTATACGCTGATGAGGTCACAGAATTATGGTCTGCTCTTTACCGCAGGGCAACGACACTTCAACAAAAATATGAGATTATGTTGAACATAGTTGAACAGAACAGAAGGGAGATGATCCCTACGCTTATCGAGGCTCTTGAAGAGCTTCTCCAAAATAGAAGTTTCAGGGATAAGAAAGAAGCAGCCGTTCATGAGAAACTTCAGAGACTGGTGATTCAGGAGCTGGGTCAGCTGAAGGCGAGAGAAGCCGCGGATATCCTTTATGAAGTTGTAAGACAGACAAAGAATCCGTACATTAAAAGCGATGCAATAATAGCGCTTGGGCAGATCGGTGCAAAACAATATGCATATCACATAGCCGGTATATTGAAAAATGTTACACTTTATAGAGGAGAGAATTTTCAGGGTGAAGAGGCTATTGCATACGGTTGTATATATGCACTTGAAAAGTTCAGGGATCCCGTAGGATATATGCCCGTTTTTCTCGCTTCATTATCGGGTTTTTCGAGAAGGGTAAAGGATGCAGCCAGAAAGGCACTGGCAACCATAACGGATGATCCGACGGAGATGCTGATGAGTATCCTGGTAAATGAGCCAGATCTTCCGCTGAAACTTGAGGCTCTCAGGGCTGAAAAGATTTCAAAAGCTTCGGATGAGAAGAAAATGGCTCTTGCAACGGAGGCGTTGAAACAATCCCTCGAAATAGGAGCCCAGAATATTCAGGAAGAAACTTATTTGAGGGATATGAGGATTGAAGCACTGACACTTTTTATAGAGCTTGGCAAGAAATATGAGGAAGCCATAAATTATATTGAACAGGTTATTTACAGGTCCAGAGATGTCACTGAAAAGATGATAGCAATAGAAGCTCTTGGAAGTATGGGTGGGGATGAGGCTGCCAGAGTTCTTGCAGGATATCTGGCCTATAATAATGACAGACAGCAGGAGGGAATACCACCTGAAAATAACCTGCTGGTGATATCTGTGATAAGGGCCCTTGGGAGAACGGGAAGCAGAGTTGGTGATCAGGAGCTTTTAAGGGCCAAATATGTTGGGTATCCTCAGAGTATTATAAGAGAGGTTAACAGGGTCCTTGAAGGAAAGTAATATTTTATCTATTGGTTCTTATCATTAAAAAATTGAGCTCTAGCTGTCGAAGATATTACAAAAGGTAAGTAAAAGTGAGATTACTGTATATATTTGGTGTAATTTTCATAATTGTTGTGTTTGTGCTTATAAAATTAAAAGGTGGGGGTAGAAGATTTCCCTGGTATGAGTTTTACAGTCGTGGAAGAAGAGAGGGATTCTCCTTTAAGGAAATAAACTTCCTGAGGAAGATAGTTATTGAGAATAAACTTGAAAAACCCCAGTCAATCTTCTGGTCAACAAAGCAACTTGATAAATGCCTGAGACCAGCAATCCAGAAAATTAATTCAGATGAGAATCTGGATGAAAATTATAAGCTGTACATGATAACCAAGCTTCTGGAATTAAGAAAGAAAGCAGAGTTTAACCTTCCCAAGTATAAAAAACGGATAAGGGAAACCACAGCCATTCTTCCCAGGCAAAAATTGATTGTGAAGGACAAAGATTACGGTACATACATTGCCTGGGTAATAGAAGTGGCAAGAAAATACCTGGTCATAAGTAAACCCTCCGGTCACAGTGGGTGGGAAGGGTTAAACTGGAAGGGAAGGAAGATCGGTGTATATTTTTGGCGCCATGAGGATGCTGGTTACTATTTTGAAACAAAGGTTCTTGAAGATATATCACATGAAGAGTATCCGTTACTGTATATTGCCCATTCCAATGATCTTAAAAGAATGCAAAAGAGAAGTAGTGTAAGAGTCGAAACGAGAATAAATGCAAGGTTTTATCCTGTAGTCCAGACCTCAGTTGAGGGTGTGCCCAAAGTTTTTGTATCCAAAAGGGGTCATAGTGGCAAGATACTTGATCTTTCAGAAGGTGGATGTTGTATGGCTGCCGGAAAGGGTCTGAAGAAAAATACCCGGTTGAAAATTGAATTCTTTCTTACCGGTGAGAAAAAAATAGTGGCTTTAGGTACAGTAGTTAATGTTTCGAAAACAGGGGATGATAGGGTTCGAAAGTATCATATAATGTTTAACAAACTCAGCCCTGTATCTAGAAATAATATTCTGTTGTATGTATTCAATATTTTTGGTGAAAGAGAGGAACCTGAGGAGAAAGGGAAAAAGAGAATCTCGCCTTCAACGGTTTCAAAAACTGTCAATACTAAACCAGCCTGATAATATATTGTCTTTCCATTACAATACTCCTGGCTTATAATTAAGAGTGATAAAATTGAAGTCTAATTTGAGGCTTTAAAATCTGCTAACAATTTGGGATTTATGAAGTATGGCTATAATCAGGATAATTTCTTTCGTTTTTTATTTCATCCCGGATTCTGTTGCAATGTGGATTGCAAGGTTTGCCGGGCTCTTTTTCTACAGAATTATGAAGAAGGGAAGGTTGGGATTGAAAGCTAAGAGGATCCTGCCGAAGGTGTTTCCCGACAGAACTCACAAATGGTATAGCAAAGTACTTAAAGAGAATGCAGTTCATTTGATGAAATTTGCCGGTGAAATGTTCAAAGCTCGCCATAAAACCAATTTCTTCCTTAAAAAGAAATGCTACATAGCATCTGGAGAAAATTATTATAAAAGCCTTTTTGATTCGGCTGAGGGCTTCATGATCTTGACGTGTCATCTTGGTAACTGGGAATACGCAGCTGCATATCTTGCCCTTGAACGAAAGATTTATGCCCCTGTTTTTGTAGAGAATTCAACTGGAAACAAAGCGCTGAACTGGATGAGAGAAGGGCATAATGTTGAGTTAATCCCTGTTGGAAGAGATCCCAGGCTCTCGGCAAAAGCCCTTCTTTATATGATAGATCTGCTTAAAAGAGGTGAGATACTGTTTATTGTTGCTGATCAGGCACCACAGGGTGGAAACTTTACCGCTAATTTCTTTGGAAAAAAACTAAGAGTTTTTGGTGGCCCATATATTCTTGGCTTGAAAACCGGGAAGCCTTTGATTCCGATGTATTCAATCAGGAATGGCAGGAATAAGATTGCGATTAATTTCGATAAACCAATTCGTTTTAGCCAGGTAGATCAAAATGGGAAAAATTTATCCAAGTTTGAACCAGAGTTTAAAATGGCATTTGCCTCTGATTCTTCTAAACCTGGGGACGATTCGTCCTCATTTTACTCGTTCGATAGGATGGAAGATGGTATTCAGCATATAATGAGTTTTTTTGAGAATATCATTTCAAAATACCCTCATCAGTATCTCTGGTCCCAGGATAGATGGTAAGAATCCCAAACTTATAGAAAATTTTTTTAAATTTTATTGACAAAATAAAATATTTTTTTACTATTTAATCATCAAGTTCTGGAGGATATGAATGGAAACTATCAGGTTCTGTTTGATAGGTGCGGGTAGAGCTGGTATGGTGCACGCAAGAAATATTGCTTTCAATATTAAGAATTCGGAGCTTGTTGGGATTGTTGATAATGATGAAGAGAAATTGGACAGCTGTGGTGATGAATTGGGTGTGAGAAACAGGTTTAGAAACGTGGATGATGCGCTCTCCTGGGGGAAGTTTGATGCTGTTGTAATAGTCACACCAACATTTCTCCACAGAGAGATAGCTGTGAAATGTGCCGATGCTGGAAAGCATATCTTCTGTGAGAAACCAATGGCTATAACCGTTGATGAAGCTATGGAAATGATAGAGTCGGCTCGAAGGAATAATGTGAAGTTGCAGATAGGATTTATGAGAAGATTTGATCCACCGTTTGTAAGGGCATATGAACTGATCAGAGATGGAAAATTTGGTGAGATTATGATAATTAAGTCAGTCGGTAGAGGACCGGGTTTGCCACCTCCGTGGACGTATGATATATCGAGAAGTAACGGTATGCTTGGAGAGGTAAATAGCCATGATTTTGATTCTACCAGATGGCTTGCAGGCTCTGAATACAAACGTGTCTATGCTGAAGCGGTTAACAGAAAGCTTGGGGAGTTGAAAAAAGAATATCCTGATTTTTATGACAATGCTGTATGTGTATTCAGATTTAAAAATGATGTAATAGGGTCCATCGATGGTACCTGTCCTGCAGAATATGGGTATGATGCAAGAACCGAGATACTGCTTACCAAAGGGCTGATTCAGATAGGGGAGGTATCTGATGGGGCATTGCTCACATGTAATATTAATGGCAGGGTCGAGAAAAACGCTTTCAAAAGTTGGCGGAATAGATTCAGAGAAGCATACGTGGAAGAGATGAAGAGTTTTATAAAAAGTATACTTAATGATACTGAGCCTGAGGTTTCAGGTTTCGATGGCCTTGCTGCTGTAAAGGCCGTGATTGCTGCAAACAGGTCAATCAAGACGGGTAGACCTGTTGAGCTTGATTAATAGAATGGGGAAGTGGGATGAAAAAGATACTTGTTACTCCAAGATCACTTACGCGGGATGGGCATCCGGCTCTTGAAAACCTGAGAGAAGCCGGATTTGAAATCGTTTATTCCACCCCGGGAAAACAGCCATCTGAGGAGGAATTGATCGAGCTTTTACCCGGATGTTCAGGTTACCTGGCGGGTGTGGAGAGGATCTCTGCAAAGGTACTTGAATCGGCGAAGGAGCTCAAGGTAATAAGCAGGAACGGCTCAGGAGTAGACAATATAGACCTCGATGCAGCTTCAAGGCTTGGGATAAGGATATGTAAAGCGGAAGGAGCAAATGCAAGGGGAGTGGCAGAGCTTACCATCGCATTGATTCTGGCTCTTGTAAGGTCTATCCCATTTCACGATTCTAAAATGAAAGCCGGTATATGGGAAAGGAAGAAAGGGTTTGAGTTGGAAGGCAAAACCCTTGGCCTTGTGGGGTGTGGTCAGATAGGGAAACTGGTGACTCTCCTTGGACTTGGTTTTGGGACGAATGTTCTGGCATACAGAAGACACCCGGATCTTTCTTTTAAACCTTCTGAAAAATTTGCGTACGCAGATATGGATAATCTTTTAAGGGAGTCTGATATAATCAGCCTTCACAGGCCTGCTTCACCTGATGGTAAACCTGTAATTACTTCAGATTTAATAGAGAGGATGAAAACGGGGGCTTTGCTTATAAATACTTCAAGGGCTTCGCTTGTGGATGATGAAGCTGTTTTGAAAGCCCTCGACAATGGAAAGCTTGCTGGGTATGGTGTGGATGTTTATAACGAGGAGCCTCCAGAAGACTGGAAACTTGTAAAGCATCCAAAGGTAATTTCAACTCCACATATAGGTGGATATACACGTGAGAGTGTGGATAGAGCCACAGTTGAAGCTGTTGAGAACCTGATAAAGTATCTGAAATGATAATTTTAAAATATTAGACTAAAAGAAATTAAAATGTGAGGTAAAGGTTTATGGACTTGAAAGAGCTTGAGAAAAAGTTTGAAACATTCGGAGTAATTCCGGTAATTGCTATTGAAGAACCCGAAAATGCCCTTCATCTTGCTGATTCTCTTATAGAGGGTGGGCTTCCGGTAGCAGAGATAACTTTCAGGACAAAAGCAGCGGCTGGAGTGATTGAGACCCTTAGAAAAAACAGGCCTGAATTAATGGTTGGAGCTGGTACAATACTTACCGTTGAAGATCTTTTGAGGGCCAGGGATTCTGGAGCTGTCTTCGGTGTTGCACCTGGTTACAACCCACTGGTGGTCTCGAAGGCAAAGGAAATAGGATTCCATTTTTTTCCAGGCGTAATGACTCCAAGTGAGATCGATAGAGGGGTTGCGGAAGGATTTAAAATACTGAAGTTTTTTCCTTCCGAAGCGGCTGGCGGTATAAATATGCTGAAGGCAGTTTCTGCCCCTTATGCTCACCTTGGAGTAAGATACATCCCCACCGGGGGTGTAAATGCGAGTAATCTTTCGTCTTATCTTGAATTCGATAGAGTCATAGCTGTTGGTGGAACGTGGGTTGCTAAAAAGGATGCAATATCCAGGGGTGATTGGGAAAAAATAAAAAATACTGTAAAAGAAGCAGTTGATATTGTAAAAAGGGTAAGAGGGAAATCCTCTTGATAGACATAATAGAATTATGAAGGGGAGTGATATGAAACTGAAAATTGAGGAAGGGCGTATAGTATTTCCATTTTCTACTGAGATAAATCCTCAAACAGGTGAAATGTCAGACTACGATACTCATATCCAGAGGTTCCTGAGCAAATTAACGGCGATGTTTTACGACAGAGAAGCTTCTGAACGGTATCTCAGAGAGAATGGGGATGTGCTTGTATATGAGGTTTTTGAGAAAGACATACCTGAGGTTAATGGAGAGATTCGGTACTGTTCGAGTATTACATACCCGGGCAAAATAGGTGATGAATATTTTATGACAAAAGGTCATTTTCATGCCCGTCCGGATACCGCCGAGCTATACTACTGCATCAGGGGAAGGGGTTATATGCTTATGGAGAAAAAGACGGGTGAGTATGTTATAGAGGAGATGTATCCGGGCAGAGCGGTTTATGTTCCTGCATATTATGCACACAGATCAATAAACATAGGAGATGAACCTTTGATCTCTCTTCCTGTGTATCCGGGGGATGCTGGTCATGATTATGGAAGTATCGAGGAAACCGGTTTTAAACATATTGTGATAGAGAGAAATGGAAAACCAACGGTGATCGAGAACCCGAGATATGGTAAAATGAAGGAATAATTTCTGGTCGGGTGAGATTTTTTACTGAAATTCCAGGTAATCTACGAGAGGGGATTAATTGTCCAGGATTGTGAGAACGGTACTTGGTGATATTAAGGCTGAGAAGCTTGGAGTAACATACTGCCATGATCATCTTGCTGTGTTTCCTGTAGATGGGGTTGAGCTTGAGGAAAGGTTGCTGATAGATGAGCCCGATAAAACCCTTGAAGAGCTTTTCAACTTCAGAAACTCCGGTGGATGTTCTATTGTGGATGCGCAACCCTTTGGGGCTGGAAGAAATCCCGGGGTTTTAAGAGATCTATCTGCGAAGTCCGGTGTAAATATCGTTGCTTCTACAGGGCTTCACAAACTTTTCTTTTATCCTGAAGATTTTTATTCAAAGAAAGCCAGCACAGAGGAGCTGGTTGAGCTGTTTGTTTCTGAAATAGAGGAAGGGATGTGGAGGTATGATCCTTCAAATCCTTTCGGGGAAAGAACCAATATTATGGCCGGTTTAATAAAGGTAGCCACAGACTCTGATGGACTTACGGATTATTATAAGAAAGTTTTCAAAGCAGCAGCCCTTGCATCATTAAAAACGGGTGCTGCGGTAATGACCCATACTGAATTGGGCCAGTTTGCTGAAGACCAGATTGATTTTCTTATCAAAAATGGACTCGAGGAGAAAAAAATTATAATCAGCCATCTTGATAGAAAAATAGATATTCCCAGGTGTGCAAGAATTGCAGAGTCAGGTGTATTTTTACAGTTTGATACTATACGTAGATTTAAATACCACTCAGATACGGAAGAAGCAGAACTGGTTGCTGAGCTTCTGGGACGTGGTTACGGGGATAGAATTCTGTTTGGGATGGATTCTACAAAGGAACGATTTAGGAGTTACGGCTCGGAGTTTGGGCTAGATTATATCCTGACTGATTTTAAAGAGCTATTGTTCAATGCTGGAGTGAATGAAGAGAACTTTAAAGCAATACTTGAGAAGAATCCTGCAAGAGCTCTTTCCATTGAGGTTTGCTGAGTTTTTTATGAATGATCAGGATTGCTTTGTCCGAAAATGACAAATGTTTCTCCTGAATAAAATGGTTTTGTAGCTATTAATCAGATTAAAATGTAATTATAGAGGAAAAGAAAAATGGAAGAATACAGAATTGAACCTCTGAAAAATCCAACTTTTTATTTTATTGGTGTTACAACCTCAAAATCCTCAATAATGAAGGTATTTCCTCTCTGGGTCGAGGAGCTTGGACTGCCAGAAACTGAAATCAGAGGATTTGACATCGAGGTTAATGGTCCTCCCGAAAAGTACAGGGCAATTATTAAACATATCAGGGAGGATGAGAATGCGAGAGGAGCTCTTGTAACAACTCACAAAATTAATATTGTCCAGTATGCGGGTGATCTGTTTGATTATTTTGATGAATATGCAAAAATATTTGGTGAGGTTTCGAGTATATCAAAGAGGAATGGCCAGCTCAGGGGTCATGCAAAAGATCCTATTTCTGCCGGACTTGCTCTCGAACATTTTCTTCCAGAAAATCATTGGGTTAACCATCCTGAGGCTCAGGTTTTCATAATGGGGGCAGGCGGAAGTGGTATTGCATTAAGCGCATATCTTATGAAAAAGGAACATGGGAATAATGTTCCATCGAAGATAATTATAAGCAACAGAAGGCTCAGCAGATTGGAACATTGTAAAAAGGTACATCAGGCAATTGGATATACAACAGAGGTTGAATATGTCCAGGTCACGAGCCCCGAGGTTAACGATAGAGTTCTTGCGGGTCTTCCTCCCTATTCACTTGTGGTAAATGCAACTGGCATGGGAAAAGACCTTCCGGGATCACCTATATCGGATGATACATTGTTTCCGGAAAATGGTTATGTTTGGGAGTTTAATTACAGGGGAACCCTTGAGTTTTATCATCAGGCCTTAAAACAGAAACAGGAAAGAAATCTCCATGTGGAAGATGGATGGGTTTACTTCCTGTACGGGTGGACCCAGGTGATAGGAGAGGTGTTTAATATAGAGATTACAAAGGAAGATGTAGAAAGGCTTGGTGAGGTGGCAAAAAAAGCAAGAAGTGGGTAATTTCCGGTATTGTCATTTTTATCTAATAGGGCGAACTTCGAGTTTTCATTATGAAACGCAAATTATCAATACAAGATAAAGAAATCAATAGATATAGATTTAAATTGTCCGAAGTTCGCCGGCACTGCAACATTTTAAGTTTTATCTTGCATTCGGATTTCTATTTTTCATAAAACTCGACATTCGCCCTCCTGTATTAGTTGCAATTGTTATTTTGGAGGGACGGGTTTAAAACCTTTTTGGAGTATTCGAGGATTTTATTGCATATTTTTTCTACACTCCCTCTCCCAGACATTCTTTCCTCTCCGGCTCTTGCAGCATTTTCCATAAGTGTGGGACTATCAAGAATCCTGATAATTTCTTTTGCAATAAGTCCTGGATCAGGCGGATACAGGAATAGGGCATCTCCGAGAAGTTTTTTTTGAGCTTTCATAAATTTTTTTGTTATCTGTGGACCTTTCCCCCAGAATCCTACCACAGGTTTTCCCATTCCTGCTGCCTGTTCATTCCCGGTTCCAGAAACACCAATTATTAGTTTTGCTTCACTGATTACGTCCCCAAAGAGTCCCTTAGTGAGTATGATTGTACCTTGGATATGTGGGTTGGTGTAAACTTTTAATATCCCATTATTTATCCTTATTTCCCTGCCCTTTTCAGTAAGATTGTGATCCCTGACTATTTTATTTGGATCGAGATTTGGTGAAAGTGCAAAAATATATATCTGATCTTTTCTGTATTGAGAGAGATTTTTTATGGTATTAAAAATGGCTTTTAAATTATCATACGCTTCTCTTTTACTTCCGGGCAGAATACCGATTATCTCTCTTCTGGTGCCGAATAATCGGCTAAATATTTTTTCCTGATGTATGTCAAAGCAGTCCATCATGGGATTCCCCACACTCAGGACATTGGAAAGACCCTTTTGCTTTAAAAAAGAAGCTGTTTTTTCATCCCTGACAAATATGAGACCGGAAAGTTTCTTCATCCACATCCTCTCCAGAGCACTGTAATGTTGTTTAAACGGTTTTTTTGATCCGTACCATTCGGACTGCTGAACGCCGACAAATATTTTTTTTTCTCTGGCGTGTGGGGTAAAAAAAGATGTAAATCTGAGGATGTAAGGGTCTCCAACCATAATCAGTATATCAATCGTCTTTGAAGCATTTCTCAACTCTTTTCCCATTAGAATTGTTTTCCATATTAATCCTGAGAGGAGATCAGCCAGTAATGAACCAATTGATCTTACAAAACCCTCGCTTGGCATATCGAGACCTCTGCCAAGCAGTGGAATGTTTCTTTCATGATAGAACTTTCCTTCTCCTACAGTTGGGAAACCATAAACCTTAAGAGAGCGGTTCATCTCGATTAGCTTTGAGCCAATATGAGCCGCTATATTATCCTCTCCATACCCATTTGATATCAGAAGAATATTAAATGTTTCTTTTCCCAATTGATTTCCCATTTTGTATCAATTCTTGAATTTCTTGAATACCAGGATCAACTCCTGTATATTATTATGAGTAATTAAATAAAATTGTCGGTACTATGAAAAGGAGAAAATTATATGCGAATGAGGAATCTGGTCTTTTTTGTTGTTATACTACTTCTTTTATTACCAATTTCGATCTTCGCAAAAGAAATTGAGTTAACTTTCTGGCATAGCCTCGGATTTCATGTAAAACAACTGGTTGAAGATATGGTGGAAGAATACAACAGAAGTACCCCGGGTGTAAAGGTTAATCCTGTTTTCCAGGGTTTGTACGAGGAAATGCAGGTGAAGATGATGGCTTCTGCGGTTACAAGACAATTGCCCGATGTTGCCCAGGTTCAGTTTGAGTATATGGATGCCTATATTGACAATGGTATCGTTGCACCTATTGATGACTGGGTAACTTTGGATCTCAGAGAGGATATTCCTGAGAACTTCTGGGAGCTTGTTTCTAAAAATGGCCATATATATGGCATCCCTTTTGCCGTGAGCACAATGGTTTTCTTTTATAATGAAAATGCCTTCAGAGAGGCAGGCCTTGATCCCGATAAACCTCCAGAGACATGGGATGATGTTATAAGACTGGGTAAAATACTTACCAGAGATACCGATGGGGATGGTCAGATTGATACCTATGCAATGATGTTCTGGGCAGAAGGAATGTATGGAATTGCTCCTTTTTTATGGGAAATGGGAGGAAGGTTTGCAGATGAGAGTGGGAAAATTTTGCTCACAAGTCCGGAGATGGTAAAAACCATCAGTTTTTTGAAGGATCTTGTTTATAAATACAGGATTATGCCTCAAAACTGGACTGATTGGGAAGGTGGCCAGGCATTTTTAAGGGGAAAACTGGCTATGGGTCCCTTTACAAGTGCTGCAATAAGTTATGGAGAACAGAACCTGCCTTGGAAGCTAAGGATTGTAAAAATGCCTTCGATGAATGGAATAAGGGCAACAGCCCTCAGTGGTTCATCACTGATGACCTTTTCAAGAAAGAAGAAAAGAATGAGAGCTTCAATAGATTTTATGCACTTTATGGTAAGTAAAAAAAATACAATAAGATTACATAAAGATGTGGGTTATGTGCCTGTGAGACTTTCGGCTATAAAATCCCTTGAGATCAGGGCTTTCCATAAGGAAAAGCCGAATTTTAAAGTAGCTGTAGAGAGTCTCGATTTTGCAAAACCACTTCCAAGAAATACCGAGTACTTTAAAATTAATGAGATTATAAGAGATATGCTTCAAAAGGTCATCCTCCAGAACTCAGACCCCGAGATCGAGTTAAAAAAAGCACAGGAGAGAGTTGACGAACTTTTTGAGTAACTCTCTGGGGATTAATAATTATAAACCTTTCCCTGTTTTGGTACCGATAAAATAACTGTATTGATTCATGTAATCCCATCTACTTTTCCCGGGTGTTTATATGGATATTTCAGTAAGGGAAATTCTTTACCACAATATAATTGCTATCGGTAGCTATAATATAAACATACTGCAGTCGCTTCTTATAGTTCCTGTGTTTGTTCTGGATATATTTTCTGTAAGATTCCTTACAAGGATCTTCAGAAGAAGAAAATTGCTTGAGAAACCTTTCCCAAGAACCGCTTTGAGAGTTCTTAAAGGCATAATTCACTTTATAGCTTTCATAGGTATAATGAGAATTCTTGGTGTTGAGCTTTCCAATATCCTTGATTTCATTGTGGCTATTCTCAATTTTAAACTGATCACAGTTGGTGAGACTCATATAAGTCTTGTTACAATTATAGTAATGGTAATTGTTGTTTATGCTTCGACTAAAATCGCATCGATTACGAGGAAGTATTTTGATACAAACGTGTTTCCACGGTTCAATATCGATGAGGGAGTACGTTTTACTCTTTCCAAACTAATCGGGTACTTAATTATAACAATAGGAATTGTAATAGCCCTACAGGGTCTCGGAATAAAGCTTACAGCACTCACAGTGCTTGCAGGAGTACTTGGTGTTGGAATCGGCTTTGGAATGCAAAACATTACTGCCAACTTTGTTTCTGGTCTGGCAATACTTTTTGAGAGGCCGATTAAAGAGGGCGATATGGTCAGGATAGGCACCCATATTGGTACTGTAAAAAAGATTAATCTTCGTGCAACCGTAATTCAAACAATATTTAATGAACATCTTATAGTTCCCAATTCTGAGTTTATCAACTCCATAGTTGAAAATATGTCCTACGGCGATATTAAGATCAGGATCAAGGTAGATGTGGGTGTAGCCTATGATAGTGATCCATTTTATGTGCGGGAAGCTCTTCTTGAGGCGGTAAGGAAAACAGACCTGATATTATCTCATCCAGAACCTACCATTCTCTTTAGGGAGTTTGGCGACTCTGCACTGAACTTTCAGGTGCTTGCATGGGTGAGAAGTCCCGAATTAAGGTTCAGGGCAGAAAGTGATCTTCATTTTGCAATAGTGGAGGAGTTTAACAGAAGAGGAATAACAATTCCTTTTCCGCAGAGAGATGTATATATCAAACAAATGCCCCCAGAACAAACCCGTGAGATATAATGTTTTTCACCGCACTTCGATTTTTTGGTGAACAAATACTATTTTAACTACACAAATGTTTGACTTTTATTTTTTTGAAGGTTAATATATTGTATACCTGTGTATAAGACTATGAATGAAAGGAGAAGAAATTGAAAGAGATCAATGTCTTTCCATGTTATGAACCCACAGAGATAACATTTTCGCCAATTCCGGTTTGCTACTACAGGGCTGACCTGAAAGAAGAATTGGAGAAAAAAAAGATTACCCCTGAAGATGCCCTCAGGATATATAGAGCTATGCTTCTTATAAGAAACTTCGAGATGATGGTTGTGGATATGAGCACGGGGGCATTTGTCCCATATGATGGATTTAAGTTTATTGGCGCCACACATCTGTATATCGGCCAGGAAGCCAATGCCGTTGGAATAATGTCAACAATAAGCAAAGATGATTATATAACCAGTACTCATAGAGGACATGGACATGCTGTTGCAAAGGGGCTCTTTGCCCTCTACCAGATGAATGAGGAAGAGCTCAAGGGTTTTCTTAAAGACTATCCTGTCGATAACTACGATTCTCTACTTGAGGCGGCAATTGATTATCATCTCTACCAGTGTATGGCAGAACTACTTGGTAAAGAGGACGGATACTGCAAGGGACGTGGTGGTGGCATGCATATAGCTGACTTCTATACTGGAAACCTCGGAGCAAATGCCATAGTGGGTGGTAGCTTTGCCATAGCAACGGGGGCTGCCATGGCGGTTCAGAAGATGGGCCTTGATAGAATAGTGGTTTGTATAATAGGTGATGGTGCAATGAATAACGGTATAGCCCACGAGGCAATGAACTTTGCATCGATGAAACAGTTTAAGAAAGGTTTGCCAATTATATACTTCGTTGAAAATAATCAGTATGGAATGACGGGGCAGCAGAGAGGTGAGGTTACTGGTGTTGAGTTTCTCTCTCAGAGGGGTGCCGGTTACAACAGCTTCAACATGCATGCTGAAACAATCTGGGGAATGAATGTATTGAGTGTAAGAGAAGCGGTGAGGAAAGCTAAAAAGTTGCTGCTTAATGGAGAGGGTCCGGTTTTAATAGAGAGCATGACCTATAGATTCCTGGGGCACAACTATAAGGATAAGGGTGTGGCATACAGAACCCAGGAGGAGAAAGAGGCCTGGCAGAAAGAGGATCCGGTAGAGCGGTTTAAGAGCCAGTTAATAGAAAATGGGATACTTACACCTGAGGCTGCTGAGGAAGAGAATAAAAAGGCAAGGGCAAAGATGGAAGAGATTACGATGAAAGCAGCCCACGCCAAAGACCCCGATCCAAAGGATATCTATTATGGTCTTTATGCCGATACGACAAGTGAAAATATAGGAGATGAGTACAGAACAAAAAATCTGTTGAAGAAACCCAGAAAATACACCCGTGACAGTGAAGGAAAGATGCTGTTCAGGCATGCAGTTGCGGAGGCCCTTACTGAGGAGATGATACGGGACAGAAGGGTAATAGTGTACGGTGAAGATGTTGCTGATTACGGAGGAGCTTATCAGGTAACATTGGGATTACTGGATATTTTTGGAAGGGACAGGATATTCAATACGGCGATTTCTGAGGCGGCGATTATAGGAACCGGTGTGGGTGCTGCAATGGTCGGGCTGAGACCGGTTGTTGAGATAATGTATATAGATTTCATTCTGCTTGCCATGGATCAACTAGGAAACCAGGCCGCCAAGGCCAGGTATATGTTTGGTGGCAAGATGACAATTCCGCTTGTTATAAGAACCACCATTGGTGGGGGAAAAGGTTATGCTGGACAGCATTCGCAGAGTCTCGAATCAATAATAACCCACATACCTGGAATAAAAGTGGTAATCCCATCCACAGCGTATGATGTAAAAGGCCTGTTAAAGACGGCAATAAGGGATGACAATCCGGTGCTTTTTATCGAGCATCAGATGCTTTATGTTGATAGAGGATATGTGCCGGAAGGTGAGGATTATACAATACCCTTCGGTGTGGCAAGGATTGCCAAGGAGGGGAAGGATCTCACAATAGTGGTGTACTCAAATATGGTTAAAAATGCCACGGCAGCAGCTGAGATACTTGAGAAGGAGGATGGGGTTAGTGTTGAGATTGTAGATCCCAGAACACTCGTGCCTTTTGATTATGACACGGTGGCAAAATCAGTGAATAAAACAGGCAGAGCGGTTGTTATAAATCAGGCTCCTTATACGGGGAGCTTTGCAAGCCATATATCCCATGAGATTCAACAGAGGTGTTTCAGGAACCTTAAGGCACCTGTGAGGATAGTAGCGGCGTATGATGTCCCGCCTCCGATGTCTCGACCGCTTGAGAATGAGAATATACCCTCGGTTGAGAGAATCCTCAGGAATCTTAGAGAGGTTCTTGAATATTAAGGTGAATACACGAAGTTTCCCCAGTTAGAAATATCTGGTTTTTTTTCTCCTTAAATGCTATAGTTTTAAGTAGAAGGGGAAAAATACAGTATTTTGCACTTACATTGAAAGCATAAATACCTGTAAGATTTTCTTCCTGTTCCCCCTCGAATAAGAAAGAGGAGGGACGAAAATGAAGGTGCCTTTCTATATATGGATTATACTGGGTATTTTCCTCATTGGAAGTCTTATTGCCTACCCGGGATTTGCAAAAGAGTTTATCCCGATAACCATGGTTTGTGGTGGACTTATCCTGAGGGCCCTTATGTACAGATATTTGAGCAGATATCTATATTCAAGAAGATCGGGAAACAGAGGGTTTGGGAACCTTAAAAGCAATCATTTTTACGGTTCTTATGGGTGGGCTCAATACATAGGAGGCCTTGGGTGGTATGGCTCCAGTTTTCGTGGCTTTTATGGGAGAACAGGTAGAGGTTATTCCTATGGGGGCACAGGTAAAGCAAATACCCAGTACCAGAGTGCATCAAGCTTCTACAGTCAGTTTAGAAACTGGCACGGTTTTAATCAACCCTTCAATATTTCAGGAAAAAGCCCATACGATATACTTGGTGTAAGCGAGAATGCTTCAATGGATGAGATTAAGAGAGCTTACCGTGAAAAAATCAAGAAATATCATCCGGATGTTATTGAAAAATTGAATCTTGATCCAGATGACAGGAAACTCTGTGAGGAAAAGGCTAGGGAAATAAATATGGCATACACCATTCTCGGTGGCAAATGAATCCCTTGTGCTATTATATCAATTATGGGTTTTTAAATATATGACCTGCCTTTTTGCAAGATGCAGATTATCTGCCCTCAATATGATTGATACGCATCCAATTCTATTTTAATCTCAATATTCAAAGTTAATGAACCGGTTTTTCACCGTTTTATTGGTAAAAAGGCAATAAGCAATCCTTATTATTTAATAGAAACTATAATCATAATTTATTTTCCCAGGCAGTATAATACCTATCAAAAATTTATACAAATATTATACTATAAGAGGAACAATTATCGGTATTTCAGTTTGTAATGAATAATAAGAAACTATATGAGCAAAAAATAATTAGGAGTTTAGAGAATGGAAAGGTACTTTTTGAAATGTCTTGGATGCGGAAAAACATACAAGGATAATTATTTTAGGCTTCGGTGTGATGAAAAACATGAACCAGCCCTTTTACGGACATACTATCGCAAAGGTTCCATTCAAATAAGGAATGATCTACCCGGTATGTATCGCTACTATGATTTTCTTCCTGTAAACAGGATACTGGATATAGAGGGTGGACCTGTAGTTTATAAAAGTGAGGCCCTCGGTAATTATCTTGGATTAAAAAATCTTTATATAATATTCAATGGGTACTGGCCTGAAAAGGGAGCATTTTTAAAAACAGGTTCCTTTAAAGAGCTTGAAGCGCCTTCTGTCCTGGGAAGATTGCCAGAAAATAATGGCAAAACTATTGTGGTTGCATCTGCGGGGAATACGGGAAGAGCTTTCGCAAATATATGTTCTGAGAACAATATTCCGCTGATACTTGTTATCCCAGAGAAGAGCAAGAATGAGATCTGGTCTACAAAACCCTTTAATGATTGTGTAAAGCTGGTTCTTGCCTCAGGAAATAGTGATTACTACGATGCTATTGAGCTTTCAAATAGGATTGTGGAGTTGGATGGGTTTTTTCCTGAAGGAGGGACACTTAACGTTGCCAGAAGGGATGGAATGAGCACTACGGTTTTGGCTGCAGCATTTTCAATGGGAAGACTGCCCGATCATTATTTCCAGGCTATAGGTTCAGGAGCAGGTGGGATTGCTGCCTGGGAAGGCTTTCTGAGATTAAGGGAAAGTGGACAATTCGATGGTGAAAAAATGAGATTACACCTTTCTCAGAACTATCCTTTTATTCCGATGGTTGAAGCCTGGCGAAAGGGCAAAAGGTTCGTAAATATTCAGGATGAGGCTCAAGCAAAAGCAGATATTGATGTGATAAAAGCAAAGGTGTTAAGCAACAGAAAGCCTCCATACGGTGTGATTGGTGGAGTGTTTGATGTTCTGAATGACTCAGGTGGAAATATGTACAGTGTTACAAATAGGGAGATTGATGAAGCAACGAAATTGTTTGAGGAAAAAGAGGGAGTTGACATTCATCCTGCTGCTGGAGTGGCCCTGGGAAGTCTGATTCAAGCGGTAAAAGAAAAAGCTGTAAAAAGTGAGGATTTTGTAGCCCTCAACATTACGGGTGGTGGACTGAAACTTGTGGAGAGAGATTTCAAAAGATACTACCTTGAAACATATTTCAGTTTTTCTCCTGAAGATATATATTCAGAAAAAATTCATGTATTAATTGAGGAGATTTTGTCTGCTGTTTCATAAGAGTGATTTAATTCTTTTGCAGGTTTTGTTCATTTCATGTATATTTAGAAAGAATGCCGAATTTTCTGAGAAATAGAAATCCTGATGTAAAATAGAACCAAAAATGTTGCAGTGCCCGTGAACTTCGAACAATTTGTATCAATATCTTTTGAAATAATTTGCATCTCATAATGAAAACTCGAAGTTCGCCCTATTTATTTTACAAGTCCATATTGTGAGCTGTTGTGAGATAATCTTTACCAAAACAGAGAGACCATGAATACCAAACAGTTGAAACTGTTTCTCCTCATTGCCGACATAAAGAGTTTTTCAAAGGCAGCAGAGCTTGAAGCCCTGACTCAGCCAGCTGTTACCCAGCAAATAAGCAGACTGGAAAAGGAGTTAGGATCTGTTCTATTCAGGAGGAGGCATAAAAAGGTAGAACTCACCAAAAAGGGTAAGCTGTTTTACAGGTTTGCCAAAAATATTCTCTACATGATGGAGAATCTCCAGAGGGAGATGCAATCTGTTGAAACAGCTGATGAGGGAATTATCAGGATAGGTTCAAGTCATATTCCTACCTCCCAGATAATCTATGATTACATAATGGACTTTAAAAAAAGGTATCCTAAAACTTACTTTATTTATGAAATAAACGATACGTCTACCATTAGCAGTATGGTACTTAATGAACTGGTGGATATTGGGTTTGTCGGTGCAATAGTGGATGATAAACTTGAGTATATAAGTCTTAAAGGAGATGAAATCAAGCTTGTGGCTCCGGCAAGTATGGAAATCCCACCGAAGATAACACTTGCCCAGTTGAAGAAAGTACCGCTGATAATAAATCAGAAGGAATCCGGCGTCCGTCAGTTTCTTGAGAACAAACTTGAAGAATACAGATTGAGTATTGCTGATTTAAATATTATAGCAGAGATAGGTTTGCCTGAAACAATAATAAGTTTTGTGAAAAAGGGAATGGGGTGCGCGTTTCTTCCTTCAATAATACTGGACAGGGAAATGCAGGATGGACAAATGAAGGTGGTTGACATCAGGAATTTTTCTGCAAGAAGGAATTACTACCTGGTAAAGAAACCAGATGCAACTCTGTCTGACCTCACCGAAAAATTTATCCAGGGAATAATTGAAAAATTTAAATAAAATTCCTCCTCAAATTATTGATATATACGAAATTAATATTTTTGCTCTCCTTTTTGTAAAGAATTTCAGATGATTTGTCGGTAAAATTGCCAGCCAAAAAATTTTTGTCGGTTTTTCCATTAAGTGCTGTTCGACAGGTCATGTATTTTGAGTTATATTTTAATACTAAAGATAATTTTTGAAAATTTACCAGAAAAGGAAACAAGGTGGCTTTTAGGTTATTCAGGTTTTCATTTGTATTTGCAATTTTTTTTGTTGTTTTTATTTATGTGGTTCCGGGTGGATATGCTATTTCAAATGATGGAGAGATCTTTTCTGAAGCCGAGAGGAAATTTTATACTGGAAATTATTCGGGTGCACTTGAGTCTTACGAAACCCTCATCAAAAAGTATCCACTATCGGATCTGATTCCTGATGCAGTGTATAGAAAAGCCCTCTGTCTTCTGATGCTTGGCCGACTTAACGAGGCCAGGGACAACTTTTTTGCTGTTGAAAAAAGATACAGGAATACAGCGTATATTGGGTATGTACCTTTCTGGATAGGGAGCATTGATTATCGGAGCAGGAGATTTGAAGAGGCTATAGAATATTTTAATCAGTTTTTATCCCAGCCCGGGATGGAAAAGGAGTTTGTTGAAAAAGCCTATCTCTATACAGCGGTCAGTTATTTTAACCTCAATCAGATCGATAGTGCATACCGAACAATTGGTTCTCTAGTAAAAATTAAAAAGATTGAGAATTTCGATTCCGAGGAGCTTATTATCCTTTTAACAATTCTGATAACCTCCCACAATTTCGACGAAGCAATCCATGTTTACAAACGAGTCGAAATTGAAAGATTTCCGGAGGATGCCCAGCATAGGAGCCTTGTTCTTATAGCTGAAGCTTATCTAAGAAAGGGGCTTGTCCGTGATGCTGAGAAAATCTATAGATCCATAATTAAAACAGAAAATAGAGAGATAGCCAGTATTGTTTTTTCAAGGCTTTCCACAATATATGAAAAAACGGGTATGTATGAAGAAATCATCAGGTTAACCGGATATGCGGATGAATCTCTTGATCTTTCATCTGAGGTACTGAAACAGCTTTATCTCAAGAGTGGTGTAATTGGATACAGAAGAGGGGAGATAGAACTATCCCTGAATTATCTTCAGAGACTATGGGATTATATTACTTCTGCAGGGAGTATACCTGAGAGATGGCTTGCAGAACCCACTGCTATATATCTTGCCGAAGATTATTTAAAACTGAATGAGAAACAGAAGGCAATAAAAGTACTTAGGGAACTTCTTAATTACTATCCGAATAGTAAATATGGGACGTACAGGTTAAATACAATATATATTCTCGATGGAGATTTTCAAAGGGCTGTATCCGTTTTTAAAAACTATCTAAAGGCTTTTCCTGAGGACAATCTGGCGAGGTTGTATTTGAGCATCTCACTTTACAAAAACGGTGCACTGGAGGAGGCTGAGTCTGAGGGTTCTAGAGTAAATATCGAAAAACTTCCTGAGGATCTAAAACCTGACTATTTTCACCTGATGGCTTTAATTATGAGTAAGCTGGGGACTCCTCAGGTTGCTGCTATCTATTATCAGAAATATCTTGAATTGAAGCCAGAGGATAGAAGAATTTTTCTTGATTATCTGAAAGTGCTTTTTCAGAGTGGGAAATATGAAGAGGTTGTTTCCAAAACGGAGGGCTCGGTAGAGGTGGAAAGTGGTGATCCTGTAGAGGTTCAAATAGGGTATCTCAGAGGAATTTCACTTGTGATGCTTAAAAAGTATCGGGATGCTCTTTCTCTGCTCAAAGATGTAATTGATAAAAGCAATATTGAGAGTATTGGAGAGCTTTCGGGATATTCATTGTATTATCTCGGATGGTGTTATTTCAAACTTGATAACATCGAAAAAGCTGAAAGAATATTTGATGAGTTCATCGAAAAATATCCGACTCACCCTCTTTACGTTTCTTCTCTTTACCTGGCAGCGTGGAGCTCATACAGTCTTGGAAATTTTTCGCGCTCGGAGATGCTCTTTAAAAAACTGAGCGGGATGAAGAATAGATATAAAGTAGCTGCAATTTATCTAATGGCTAAGTCTTTGATAAATCAAAGAAAGTACCCGGAGGCGTTGCCACTATTGGAGACATTATATAAAAATTATCCAGATAATGATCTTTCGGACGATGCAATGTTTGATTATGCCACCATCCTTGATAAGACTGGCAAATCAAAAGAGGCGGCAGAGATTTATTATAGAGTATACAGGAAGTGGCCTGAAAGCAGGGTATCCAGGGAGGCACTTTATAAAAGGGCTGAGATATATTTTAAGATGGGCGATTATGAGAATGCAGCCAGAAGTTTTGGTGAATATGCATCTTTGTTTCCAAGGAGTGAACTTTACGATGCAGCCATTTACTGGGAGGCGCAGTCATTACTCAAATTATCGAAGGAAAAGGAAGCTGGCAAATTACTCGAAGAAATAGTTAAGGTTTTCCCGAAGAGTTCATTCAGGCCAGATGCACTTATAGATCTTGCAGAGATACATGCAGGCATTGGGGATTACGAAAAGGCAATTGACCTGTATTCTATCCTGTTAGATGAGTATCCTGAATACAGGGATGATACTGATATAAGGGTCAGGATTGAGGAATTACGGTATCTCGAGTTTGGGCTTCCACCTGATGAGGCAATTCTAACCGCCAGAATGAGCGTTTTTAGAGGCACAGAAACAAGGGAGGGGAGGGAGGCTATGCTGGGTATTGCCAGCCTTTACCTGGAGCGGGGTGGTAAATATCTCGAACGAGCATTTGAGTTACTGGGCAGGGTTTTACAACATGAAGATCGGAAAACTGCGGCAAGAGCCCAGTACCTGATAGGAGATTATTATTCTAAGAAGGGAGATGCTCTTGCTGCTGCTAGAGCTTATTTCAGGGCTTCTCTTATTTATACGGCTGATAGAGAGTTTGTTGCAAGGTCACTTTATAAATCTGCTGAAAATATGAAGAAAGCGGGGAGACAAAAAGAAGCAAGAGATCTTCTTGTTAAACTAATAGAAACTTTTCCGGATCTTGAATGGGCCGATAAAGCCAAGAAATTGCTTAAAGAGGAGCCATAGAAGTAAAACAGGATAAATACAAAACTTATCCAGGAGAATAAACGGTGTTAAGAAAAAATATTATTTATTTTCTTGTTTCTTTCATGATTATGCTGGTCAACGTAACGGTGTATTCTCAGGAAGGTACTGAACCCGAGGAACCTGAGATAGAGCTACCTTCTGTAATACTTGAGTTTGAGGATCTGAGTGTAGAAAATGTCCAAACCCAGCTTCCCGAACAACTTGAGATAGAGGTTCCGGAGATTCAATTTACCCTTCCATCTATTGAGGAGATGCCCGTAAATGAACCAAAACTGGAGTACAAACTGCCTGTACCGGGCATTGGCCCGGAAGGGGAGTTTCCCGAAAGGAACATTTCTGTGGAGGGAACCCTTGGGGTTGGAACACAGAATAATTTTTATAACAGTATACAGATCTATCATGTTAAAAAATGGCCGGAGATAAGGGTTGGCTTTGAACATGGAACTATGGATGGGCTTGGATTTAATCCCCCTGGGAAGGGTTACAGCAATAGGAATGATATTCTTGATGCGCGGGTAATATTTCCTGTAAAGGGAATGAGGGTAAGTACAGATAATGGATTTAAAGAAAGCGAAATGGGATTACAGGAAAACGGAAGTTATTTTTCCAGGATTGCCAGAAGCTTTTCCACAGATGATGAGATTGAGATTAAAAATCCTGAAAAATCTACGTTTTTCATCGGAGGGTTTTCAGCTTCTTCATATACATTTCTTCTTACCGGAGGCACGACCGTTGAAACACCAGAGAAAATAGGCGAGATAGTGATAGATGGCAGGATGTCACTGGGATATGAGTTTGCAAAGGGAATGGTTGCAGTCGAGCCCTTTTACAGATTTAGAGATAGTAATGAATATCCATCCCTTACAGAGAATGTATTTGATTTTTCCATAAAAACCGGTGTTGAATTGAATAATAGATATACATTTGATGGTAGAGTCGGGTTTCACTGGAACGAGAATACTGGTAATTCTTTTCCTTTTGAGATTGGTTTAACTGGTTATTTTTCTGAGTTCTTTAATACCACACTCAAAGGTGGATTTAGGTCAGAACCTCAAACACTTAATGAGCTTATGTGGAAGTATCCTCTTATTTTTCCACCCTCTTCGCTTGAGGAGAACAGGGGATTTTTCATTCAGAATCAATTTTCATGGGTTCCATATCCTCTTTTGACCCTTAATGGGGTAATAGAGCTTGTGGATAACTCTGCTATATTGGATCTTACAGGCACAAGGGATCAGAATACTGGGCTTTTTACGACGACCCAGAATGAGATAATGGGACTTTCAATTTCGCTTCAATCTAAATGGCAATTTTTGAGGAATTACACCCTGAGAGGTGGATTAAAGACAAATCTTATCTCCCATCCATCTTACGTACCTGATTTTGAATTAACAGCTGAGGTAATTGGGAAAGAAGAAAAGGGCAAATATGGAGGAAGTCTTTCAATCGGGTTTGAATCCGGAATAAATGATTTTGTACAGGCTCCTGAAGTAGAGATTTCAGGATTTTACAGGTTCACGAGGTTTTTTACCCTTTCAGCAGAGGTGGGAGATCTATTGTATTTCTTCCTTGATGGACCTCGCTATAGTTGGTATCCTTTTGTTGATAGAGGATTCTATGTGAATGTTAAATCAAATCTATTTTTCTAATAGGAGTGAATGATGGTTGATATATTGATGAAAGGTGGGATAATCCTCTGGCTTATAGCTTTTCTTTCAGTTATTGCTGCAGTGATAATAATAGAAAAATTACTTTATTTCAGGAAGATTAGAGTTGATGAGGAGAAAATGATTTTTAGACTGAGAAATGCTCTTGAAAAGCAACATTACGATGAGGCCCTGAGCATCTGTGAGAATAATCCAGCTCCAATAACAAATCTTATGAAGGTTGGCATTGAAAACAGGCACCAGCCTTCGCAAGTTATTAAGGATATGATTATGGATGCTGCTAATCTTGAAATACCAGCATTGGAGAGACATCTGCCAGCCCTGGGTACAATAACACATATCGCTCCACTTCTGGGCCTTCTTGGAACTGTTACGGGAAATATTAAGGCTTTTGGTGTGCTTGGGAAATTTGGTGCTATGGGTGATCCTGGATTGCTGGCAAAGGGCATTTCAGAGGCTTTGCTGACCACTGCAGCAGGGCTAATAGTCGCCATACCCGCAATAATTTTCTACAACTATCTTGTCAACAGGGTTAACCATACCATTTTAAGGCTAGAAAATAGGGTTAATGAGCTGGTACTAATGATTCAGGGAGAGGAAAATGAGGTTCAGACGAAGATTGAGTATAAGGACAACGGTAGATCTGATACCGTTAATTGATGTTGTTTTTCAGCTTGTTATCTTTTTTATGGTTTCAACTACTTTTATTCTGACGCCTGGGATAAGCATAGAATTACCGGGCTCTACAACTGCCGAGCCTGTTGTTATGAGCAAGATGATCGTTACCATTGTTTCGAGGGATGAAATATATTTAAATAAGGACAGATATAATATTCAGGAACTTGATGGAGTTTTAAGTGCATTAAGTCAGGAGGAAAAGGCAAAGATAAAAACGGTTGTGATCGAGGGTGATGAAAGTGTATCCTACAGTCTTATGATAGAGGTTCTGGATGTTTTGAGGAAGAATGGATTCAGAGGTGTAAACCTCAGAACCAGGGAGGTTAAAGGAAGATTATAATGAACCTGACAAAAGCCTATAACAGAAAAAGGCTGATGATAAGTATAGTTCTTGCCCTGGGTATCCATGGGATCATTTTCTTCGTATTAAATTATTTTTTACCCACACAGCTGGGTCCGGAGGATGTTTATACCGGTCCCGTAATTGTTACGATAGATCTTCCAAAGCCACCTCCGGCGAAGATTGAGAAGAGAACTGAGAGAGTTGAAAGTCCTGTTAAAGAACGAATTCCTCCTCAGCAGCCCCCAAAGCCTGAAAAGCAGGAGAAAGAAATAGTTAAACAGCAGAAGGGTCCTCCAGCGGTTTCAGAAGAAAAAGAGATTCCAAAGGAAATAAGCAGGATGGTTCCGGTTCAACCGTCCAGGCCTTCGCCGCCAGCATCCCGGATAGTTGAAGAAAAGACAAGGGTCGAAGAGGAATCCGAAATAAGCGAGGAGCAATTTGCTCCATGGTTTGAGGAGCAGTCGAAGCGAACGCTTGAAGTGCCGAAAAAAATATCTCCTGAAGAACTTGCCAAGCGCCACCTGGCAGATATTGAAAAGGGAAAGACAGCCGGTGAAGTTTTTAAACCTGAGGTTGTCCTCGAAGAAGAGAAGCCCCTCGTGGATATTGAAAAATTTGAAAGTGCCTATGGAGAATCAGGGAGTCCTGAGGGTGCGGAAAGTGAGGGTGGAAAATTGCCTGGTAAGGGTGAGGTTTCGGGGGCATTTGTGGGTAAATACTCAGAAATCTCCTGGGAAAATCCAACTTCGGGAAGAAAATTGCTTTCGGAGATTCCTGAACCGGATATACCTGAGTGGGTAAAAAAAAGAGGTTTTGATCTTAAAGTAGTTATCAGATTTTCCGTTTCTCCAAAGGGTACTGTAAGCAGTACAGAGGTTAAGGTGTCGTCCGGATATTCTGATGTGGATGCCTCTGTCGTAGACGCGGTAAGGAAGTTGAGGTTTACTCCAGTAAAAGAGCCTGGTGAAGAGTGGGGTGAAATAGAGTTTCTGATTAAAACGAGATAACAGGATTTTTAACTACAGATTTGAATGATCCCCAGCCGAAAATTATAATAAACATAAGATTTAATTGATGAAGTATATCTGGGTTGGGCCATAAGTAAACTGGCGTTTTAGTTTATATTTATTCGAATGAGAACTTTGTTTTGAAAAATCATCTTTGAGAAATATTGGAAGAAAACAATGAAAAAAATTACAGGCGGTATAATTGTATTAATTTTTCTTTTTACTGGATTATCAGTTTATGTTTATGCCCAGGATGTGCCTTTCTACTCATTTGTACGGTTTGATTCGAGCTATGATTCTATAATTTCCAGTGCAAAAAATGAAGAATATGAGATTCAAGAGAGTGAAATAAACTCCCCGTTTGGAAAGTATCTCGTTACAATTAAAAAACCACTATCATACCATACCGAACAGATTTATCTGTTTTTCAATCAGGATAAACAACTTCAATTTTTTACTGTAAGATTTTTACTTGGGGAGAACCAGAGTAGACTTTTACTTGACAGGCTTGCAACCTCTATAATTGAAAAGCTTGGCGAAAGATACGGGGAGAGTGAACCAGGTGCAATGTTATACAAAAAATTGATCAATGAGCGTTATGAAATTATTGTCCCTCCAATATATGCCGGTAGTAGGATTTTTGAAGTAAGCTTCAAAGATCTTGAAAGGTATTCTTCATTTCAGCAGTTTTACGAGGCTGAAATGAAAGCAAAAGAGGATGAAGAAATAGCAACGATTACAGGTAAGTTTTA
>CAZFGQ010000001.1:29753-40546 GCA_964518675.1 uncultured Spirochaetota bacterium | reverse complement strand
ATTCATTATGTTGTCATACAATTCTTCGTTCAAGGTAGGGGCTTATCCTCGTTACTATCTCATAATTAATTGTTCCTGCCCATTCTGCAAGCATCTCGGCAGTGATACTTTCTTCACCGGTACACTCTGAGTTGATTCCAATTTTATTACTTTTATTCTCTGTTGACCTGCCAATCAAAACCACCTCATCCTCTAGCCTGACCCCTTTTATGTCGGTAACATCAACCATTGTAAGATTCATGCATACTCTGCCAAGTACTTTTGCTCTTTTGCCTTTTATCAAAACGTGTGCTTTGTTTCCCAGCGACCTATCGTAGCCATCTGCATAACCCACAGGAAGAACTGCCAATCTGGTTTTTCTCGTGGTTCTGTAGGTGCAACCATAGCCCACATAACTTCCTTCTGGAATTGTTTTGATCTGGGCTACCCTCGTTTTCCAGGTTAATACAGGTATGAGTTTTGGAAGAGGACGAGAACCAAGGAGTGCTGAAATATAGGTTTCCCTTGAAGGCCATAGTCCGTATAATCCGATCCCAATTCGAAGCATATCGAAATGTGTCTCTGGATAAAGGATTGCCGCGGCTGTACATGCTGTATGGATTATCCTTGGTTCAAGTCCTGTCTTTTTTATTATTTTCACAGCATTTTTAAATCGTTTGAGCTGTGTTTGAGCATATTCAGGATTCAGTGTGTCTTCTATATTGGCGTAATGGGTAGAGATTCCCTCGAGGAATAGACTTTTGCTTTTTGATATGAAATCTGCAAAATGGGGAATTTCCTCGGGCATGATTCCCTGTCGGGATGTTCCTGTTTCTATTTTCAGATGGATTTTTGCCTGCTTATTGCCATTTAATATTCTCTCAAGTTTTTTCAACGTCTGGATATTGTAAACCGTTAGACTCAGGTTTAGTGCTATGGCCTCTTTTAGCTGGTTCAGAGGAACATATCCAAGCACCAGTATTGGCTTTTTTATTCCGAAAGATCGTAGTTCTGCCCCTTCTTCCAGTGAATTTACAGCAAACCAGTCCGCCGATGGTAGAATAGAGGTAATCTGTTTGACTCCATGTCCATAGGCGTTTGATTTAACCACAGCGCAGAAAATAATGTTTTTCTTTGCTCCTCTTTTGAGTTCCCTGAGATTATGCTCCGGGGCTTCTCTTTTAATCTCCACCCATGAGAGGCTGCTCATATCTGAATCCTGACACTATATATTGGAATGAATGTTAATTTTTCTTTTCAGGTACTTTTGCTCTGATTGTTTTTAACTCTGGTTTCTTAAGGCACTCTTTTTTGAAAGCTTCTTCCCTTAGCTCATTAATATAATCGGATGACTGGAATGAGTATGTAAAATTTGTGTGTACGTCGTACCGTCCTTCTATTATTGCCACCGTATCCTCAACCATAACGAGTTCTTCATTTGTTGGTATTACAAATATTTTTACCTGGCTATCACTGGCGGTAATATCTGTTTCTGCATTCTGCGTTTGGGAAATTTCATTTTTCTGCGGGTCCATT
The DNA here is from genome assembly GCA_964518675.1 of uncultured Spirochaetota bacterium. Classification (GTDB taxonomy): domain Bacteria; phylum Spirochaetota; class B62-G9; order B62-G9; family CAZFGQ01; genus CAZFGQ01. The sequence continues at coordinate 39,031 of CAZFGQ010000001.1, read as the reverse complement.
TTAATCCCCATTATCTCTAGGTCTTCAAGCATTTTGCCCCTGATATATGGACTCATCTCACCTACTCCTGCTGTAAAAACAACAGCGTCAACCCTGCCAAGGGCAGCACAATAGCTTCCAATGTATTTCTTTCCCCTGTATGATTCTATCTCTATTGCCAGCTTTGCTCTGCTATCGCCTTCTTTTGCAGCTTTTATAACATCGCGTCTGTCTATGTATTTTCCCGTTATGCCAAGTATCCCACTTTTTTTGTTAAGTATTGTATTCATCTCCGAAGGGGACAGTTCGAGTTTTTCCATCATGTAGAGGTCGATTGCAGCATCGTGGTCACCAGCCCTTGTGCCCATTACGGCACCTTCTAGTGGAGTAAATCCCATACTAGTATCGTATGATAGGCCATTCTTGACTGCGTTGAAACTCACTCCGTTACCAATATGGGCAAGTACAAGATTTGTTTCAAAGGGATCTTTTCCAAGCAATACAGCTGCCCTCTTTGCTACGTATAGCAGAGAGGTTCCGTGAAATCCATACCTTCTTATCGAATATTTGCTGTACCATTCGTATGGAAGTGCATATATATATGAGAAATCTGGCATGGTCTGGTGCCATGCTGTATCCATTATTGCAACATGAGGAATATCGGGGAGTATGGCTTTTGCTGATTCAATCCCCGTAATATTGGGCGGATTGTGGAGAGGAGCAAGATTCGAGAGTTCTTTAAATGTGTTTAGGGCTTCTTCATCTATCAGTACGGACTTATTGAATTTTTCTCCACCATGCACTACTCTATGACCCACTGCATCGATCTCGTCTATACTGTTAAGAACGGGATCGTCACCCCCGGTTAGAACATCCAGTATCAGATTAATTGCTTCTCTGTGCGTTTCACAGTTTCTGCTGATTTTGATATCACTTTTTCCGGTTACAGTGTGCCTTATGAATGAGCCTTCCATTGACACTCTTTCAACGATCCCTTTTGCAAGTGGCCTTTGTTTATCCCAGTCGTAAAGAAAATATTTTAAAGAGGAACTTCCACTATTCAGTACCAGGACGGTCATTTATTTTCTCCTTGGTGGAATATATATTTCTGCAAATTTAAATGCATTGAACAGATCTTATAAAATAGTTAAATTTTTATATAAAAGAAATATTTAAAGTAAAAGTTATGGGTTTTAGTTCCCAGGGCGGAGGAAATATGGAAAACTCTGTACGATTTATCAGAAACGTTGTTTTAAAAAACCCCATTATGGTATGTACCTGGCCTGGCATGGGTAATGTGGCTTACGGGGCAGGAGTATATCTGAAAGAAACTGTAAAGGCGCAGAAGTTTGCTGAGATTCCGGGGGAAGATTTCTTTTACAAAGCTGGTGTCCAGATAAAAAATGGTCTGGTAGAGGTACCCCAGCTTCCAAAGAGCGAATTTTTCTATTACCATGATATTTCGAGCAACAGGGATCTTATAATTTTCATAGGAGAGAGTCAGCCGGTTATCGAGAAGGAATATGAACTTGCAAGGAGGGTAGTCGAGGTTGGGAAAAGGTTGGGTGTGGTCGAGATAATTACATTCGCAGCCACGCCGGCAAACATTACCCACAGGGTTTTTCCAAGCGTTTATGGGGTTTCAACCTCGCCAGAGATAGTAAATCGCCTTGGAGATTTTGGCGTGAAGGTTATGAAAGCAGGACACATTGGTGGCCTTAATGGGCTTGTTTTAGGAGTAGCCAGCGAGTTCGGGATCCCAGGAACCTGTTTTCTTGGAGAGATTCCATTTTATACCGTGAAGATTGAGAATCCCAAGGCTTCTCTTGCCCTTCTCAAGATATTTATGAGATATACCGGGATCTTTGTAGATATAACAGGTCTTGCACAGATGGCACAGTTTGTTGAAGAAGAGATTGACAGGATAAGTACGGTGGCTCAGAAAGAAATCTCTGAGGAAAGAGAAAAGCAGGATGTGGAGTATGAGGAACAGACTGAAATGGAAAGTGGACCAAAAAAATTGCCGGCAGAGGTAAGGCAAAGAATCGAATATATGTTTGAGCTGGCAGCAAATGATATTTCAAAAGCTGGAGAGTTGAAGAAGGAACTGGACAGGTGGGGTGTTTTCAACGAGTATGAGGATAGATTCCTGGATCTATTCGGTAAAAAAAATATGTAGGATGATTTTTGAGGCTTAATCATTGTAGGTTTTGAGGGTGTTCTATATAATTATAGAAAAAGAGGGATTCTCTTATTGTGATTTGTGATGGGATATTCTATATTATAAAGGGTTATTATCAAACACTTTGTTAGTTACGGAATTGTTAAAAATGTTCATAAGTTTCTCTATTTGGAGGATTGAGTAGGAGTATGGGTATTTTTGGGAAAAAGAAAAAAGAGGATGAAAATCTTCCCACAAACATATTTATGAATCCAAAAATAAAAGTTCTTGAAGGGTTTGCAAGGGATGGAGAGATACCCGAGCCTATAATAAGAATGACCAAGCATATGAGGGAAAAATATGGAGTAAATGTAGGTGAATATGTGACTTTAAAAAAAGATGGCATACTGGTTAAGGCTAGAGTTGATGTTTCCAGTAAGAAGGACGGGGAGGCAGAGGTTTGTCGATTGAACAAGGCAGCCAGAACAGCTTTAATGGCCAAGATTGGTGATGAAATAGAGATTATCCCTCCAGAATCAATAGTATTGCTTATCGATACATCGGGGAGTATGGGTGATTTTGTTTCCGGGATTGTAAAAATAGATGCGGCTAAGGATGCATTGAGGGAATTCATCAGGAGCAAGTTCCTTATGGCCCAGGGAGATAGGATTGGTATTGTTACTTTTGGAGAGTTTGCAACTGTTGTTGAAGGTCTCTCTACCAATTATGAACACCTTGAGAATAGATCCCAAACGCTTGTGCCCAATGGGGCGACTGCTATGTATGAGGGGATGAAACTCTCAATCGATATGCTTTCAGGACTAAGTGGGGTTAAGAGGATTGTGATGCTTAGCGATGGGGTTCCTACAACTACGGGGAGAATGGCTGTGATTCAAGCAGCAAAAGATGCAGCTTCTAAGAATGTGGTTATTGATACTGTTGGTGTAGGCTCCCCCTTTGATCTTATGGGATATGATGAGTGGCTTTTAAAAAGAATAGCAGAAATTACTGGAGGTACCTTCAGAAGGGTAATTGAGTTAAAAGAACTTGCAGGTAGTTTTGTGGAAATAGCCCAGAAGAAAAACTTTACCTACCTGCTTCCTGAAAAGTAGTGAGCCCGGCCAATAGCCCCTCTTTCCATGATCGAGATCTAATTTATTAGCCTTTCCATATACTCATAGACAAATACTCATGGCACTCCAGTTTTTGGTGATAGTTGATTTTTTAGTAGAATTAAAAGCCAGTTGTATACTATAATTTGAATGAGATAGATGGATATATGGATGATTCAATTTTCTGCTTTTTTTATTTTAGAAGAGGTTTCATTTATTTAATGAACGAAAGGTAGTTTGAAAATGGTTGTTGAAAAGAGACGTTACATTAGACATCCACTTAACTATCCCTTGAGAACATTCATTCGCACTGAGGATGGGCATAAGGTGGTGGAAAGCCAGTCTGAGAATATTGGTGAAGGCGGTCTCATCTTTATCTCTGAATATCCGGTTGAGATCGGGAGTGAACTTGAGATTGAACTGGAGGTAGAGGGAAGAATATTTAAGGTTCAATCCAGGGTTGTAAGATGCGAAAATGCTGGTGAAAATCGATATAAAATAGCGGTTAGTTTTAGTTCACAAAATGAATATTTAAAGGCCCGTATGATGGAGCAGGTTGTCAGAATTGAAATGTTTAAAAATAGGTTGGAAAAGAGATATAATGTAAAATGTAAATTTGCTGATGTTGCTAAAGTCTGGATTGACAGATACTCTAGGTTTTTTGCTGGAAAATATTCCCAATAATGAATTGACCGATTACAGCATCCTCTCCTCAGGTTTTATATTATTCAGTATTTCTATTGATAAAGGGATGCTTTATATTAGAGGCTTTTTATTTGAACCTGTGTGCTTTAAACCTATGTTATTTAAACCTGTGTTGTGAGAAAGATAGAAAGAGTCATATGTTTTATTTGATCCTGAAGCTCTTCTATCTCGTCTATATGTCTGTCTTCATCTTCCAGGATCGATTGTAGAATCTCTCTTGTTGCGAAATCTCTTACCTCACCAGCAAGAAAGATGGCATCGTTGTATGCTTTTATTGCATCCTCCTCGGCTTTTCTGTCGTTTTCAAGCTGTTTTGGAATATCGCTTCCAATGTGCATCTTTTTAAGCTCACTCACAACAGGAATACCTTCAAGAAACAGGATCCTCCCTATGAGTTTTTCTGCATGTTTCATTTCTTCAATAGCTCTTTTCTCAAATGAGTCATGCAATTTTGAATAGCCCCAGCTATCGCACATTTCTGAATGTACCATATATTGATTTATTGCTGTAAGTTCATCAGCCAGAAGAGAATTCAAAGTTTCAATAAGTTTTTCATTCCCCTTCATAGCAAACTCCTTTCTATATTTTAATTTTTTCAGCTTCGGTTTTTCGCATAAGTATAGAATCTTAAAGATTTAATGTCAAATATTTTAATCAGAAAAAAAATAGGATTTGTACAATAAAATTGTTGATTTAAAAATATTCTAATGGTATTATACGATTGTATTACAATCATATCTTTTGAGGTTATTTTTATGGAAATTCTTACAAATAAAGTTCCCTCAAAGATGAAAGCTGCTGTTCTTTTTGACTTCAACGATGTACGGGTTGTCGAAAAGGATGTTCCAGAGCCTTCAGATGATGAGGTACTGATAAAAGTGGTGTCTTGTGGGGTTTGTGCCGGTGATATAAAAATAATCACGAGAGGCATGCCAGCCATGCCTCCTTTTGGAGAATTCATAATTGGCCATGAATATGCCGGTGAAATAGTGGCTACAGGAAGGAATGTAGATGAGTTCAGAGCTGGCGATAGGGTAGCAGTTGAGGTTCATAAGGGCTGTGGAAGGTGCAGGAATTGTATTATGGGGATGTATACCATGTGCCTTAACTACGGAAATATACAGAAAGGTCATAGAGCAAATGGCTTTACCACCAATGGAGGATTTGCTGAGTATGTGGTAAATCATGTTAACACACTCACCAAGATTCCTCAGACAATAGATTTTGATGAAGCAACTACAATAACGACTGCTGGTACTTCTCTTTATGCCATTGATATGGCAGGTGGATACATAGCGGGAGATAGTGTGGTTGTTATGGGACCGGGACCTATTGGTCTGATGGCAGTACAATGTGCGAAGGCCCTTGGTGCAGGGTTGGTCATTCTTACAGGGACCAAAGATGATAGGCTGGTAAAAGGAAAAACTCTGGGAGCGGATTATACAATTAATATAAGAGAAAAGGATCCGATTGAAGAGGTTAAAACTCTTACAGGTGGTTTTGGTTCTGATCTTACACTTGTGGCGGCTGGAAGTGGAGATGCTCTTGACTCAGCAATAAAATTGACTCGAAAAGGGGGAAACATTGTACTTCTTGCTCATTTCAATGATCCCGTGACTGTGGATGTAGGGGTTGCTGTCCAGAATGGGATAAATATCTATACTGTAAGGGGTGAAGGTAGATTGAGTGTTCATAGAGCAATGTCTTTAATGGAAGAAGGAAAGATAAAAGGGAAACCTTTAATTACCCATACATTTCCATTAGAGAAGATAAATGAGGCTTTTGACACATTTAACTCTCGGAAGGGAGGTGCGATTAAGGTAGTTGTTCATCCTTAAGTATAAAGAGAGTTGTATTGAAGTTATAACAGAAAATAGAGTAGCTTTGCGAAAGGTTACCTAACTTTTCAAAAAATAAATAATACAATCATAAGGGGGTTGAGGTATGAATAATAAGAGAAATATGTTTGTTCGGTTTTTATTTGTGGTTTTGTTTTGTATGGTGATGGTTGTTTCTGTTGCATTTGCAGGCGGTGAAAAAGCCTCTCCTGGTAGAGAAAAAGAGGGAGAAAAAGCCGAGAAAGTTGAATATCCCACAAGAGAAATTAACTTTCTCATTCCCTTTGGTGCTGGTGGCTCTGCTGATTTGATGGGAAGGGCTCTTGCATCTGCTGCCGAGAAAATACTTGGACAGCCTATAATTCCAATTAATAAGCCCGGAGCGGGTGGAGGGATTATGTATACAGCGTTAAAAGAGGCAAAGCCTGATGGTTACACGGTTGGATGGAATTCAAGCTCGATTCTAACAACAACAAATATTGGGAATGTACCTTTTAAATACGATGCTTTTGATAATATTTGTAGAATTGGATTTACAGGCATGCCAATTGCTGTTAGAGCGGATGCCCCATGGAATACCTTCGAGGAATTTATTGAATATGCAAAGAATAACCCTGGAAAGATTAAAATAGGAAATGCAGGTACTGGTAGTGCTACCCATCTAACCGCAGTAATGATTGAAAAGGAGTTTGGTGTTAAGTTTGTTCATGTGCCACTTGGTGCCAAGAGAAGGGTTCCAAGTCTTCTTGGAGGTGAAGTAGAAGCTATATGTGTACCACTCCCAGAAGTTGCCCCTCAGGTTCAGGCCGGTCAGGCTAAATTACTGATTATGCCTTCAGCAAACAGAGACCCAGTCTTTTCTGATGTACCAACTCTGGTAGAGAAAGGACATGACCTTGTAATGGAACTTTTCAGGGGAATCAGTGTTCCAAAAGGTACACCAAGCGAGATAATTGATATACTCGAAAATGCTTTTAAAAAAGCATCTGAGGATCCCGATTTTGTTAAAATTGCGAAGCAGAAGGGATTTAACATAAGCTTTATGGGAAGAGAAGAGTTTGAAAAATATCTGGCTGAGCAGGATAAGAAAATAGCTGAAGCAATGAGGTTTGCAGGATTGGTGAAGTAATTTTAAGAGACTTAATCTGTACCGATATATTTAGAACATATGTCGAGTTTTTTGAAAAATAGAAATCCTGCTGTAAGATAAAACTAGAAATGTTCCAGTGCCGACGAACTTCGAATAATTTATATCAATATGGGTCAATTTCTTTATCTAATATTAATAATGTTTGTCTCATGATATGGTAACAATTCGAAGTTCACCTTATTTATTCTGCAATATTAATAAGGTGATTTAATATGAGAAGGGCAAATATTATAATCTCAATAGTCTGTATTTTATTCGGTGCAGGTTATGCCGTGCTCATTATAAACCTTCCGGATAGAAACCTACCAAATACCCTTGGCTCAGGTTTCGTACCATGGTTAATGTTCATATGGTTTGAAGTTTTGGGAATTTTACTGTTGGTCAGGAATATTTTTGGAACTTCCAGTGAAATGTGTGATACGAGGATATATAAAAGAGAAGCAATTGGCGTTGTTACCTTTCTGGCAGTTCTAATAGGGTACATAAAATTAATGAAATACTTTGGTTTTTTAGTTGTAACGCCCTTTTTCGTAGCAGGTCTAATGCTCCTGTCGGGATCTAAAAAATGGAGAGAAATATTGCTTGTCTCAGTTATCAGTACGTTTGGCATATATTTCTTTTTTCACAAGCTATTCAGGGTTGCTATGCCCCTTGGAAATATCAGATTATTTTAGCGCTCTGATACAATCATTGTTTAATATATGCTTTGAGGAGTTAGGATAAGGGCTTGAAAATGTAAATGCTGTTAAAAGATGTGACTTTTTGATTTTCATTGGGCTCATGTATTTTGGGGTATATACGATGCAGGAATTGGCTCTTGCAGCATTAAGAGAGGTTTTGCAGTTTCATAATATAACTGCCAGCATATTTGGGGTACTTTTTGGGTTGTTTATTGGGTCTACTCCAGGCTTAACCATTTCTCTTGGAATGGTTCTTCTGCTTCCTCTAACATTTACCATGAAACCTGTAACTTCAATTTGTATGCTACTCGGATTGTATGCATCGGGGATGACTGGGGGGTCAATGTCTGCAATCCTTCTCAATATTCCAGGAACTCCATCAGCGTCAGCCACAGCACTTGACGGACACGAATTGGCGAAGAAAGGTAAAGCTGGTGAAGCTATGGGGGTGGCAGTGATATCTTCCTTTATCGGAGGGATTATTAGTCTTCTCTGCCTTGTGCTAGTTTCACCAATTATTGCAAAGTTTGCACTGAAATTTGGAGCGCCAGAGTTATTTGCTCTGGTGCTTCTAGGAATAACTTTAATATGTAGTTTTGGCCAGAAATCTCTGATAAAAGGATTGCTATCTGGAGTCCTGGGATTGATACTCATGACGGTTGGACTCGATCCAATGATGGGGACACCAAGGTTTACTTTTGGGTTAGTGGAACTTCAGGCTGGAATTCCATTTCTTCCTGCCATGATTGGGTTATTTGCCGTTCCACAATTAATCCAGGGTATTGCATGTGGTGAAAGGGTAATTCCAAAATATGATAGTGAGGTCTCTGGAATACTTCCAAAACTCAGAGATATTGTGAGGTACCTGAAGACAATATTAATGGGTGGAATACTTGGCACGGGGATAGGAGCAATTCCCGGGGCAGGAGGACCAATAGCAGTTTTTTTAAGTTATAACTATGCCATTAAGATAAATAAAAAATACAGTGATAATTTTGGAAAAGGAGAACCCAGAGGTGTTGCTGCTCCTGAAGCTGCAAACAATGCTGTTGCTGGTGGGGCAATGATCCCCATGCTTACCCTTGGTATTCCAGGGGACCCCATTACAGCAATACTTCTTGGAGCATTAATGATCCACGGCCTTATTCCTGGTCCATTGTTATTTCAGCAGAATCCTCAGTTCGTTTATAGTATATTCTGGGCATTTCTGGTTGCAAATATTTTTAACCTTCTGTTGGCTCTAATAACAATAAAAATATGGGTAAGGGTTTTGAAGGTTCCGAAAAGGGTACTTTTGCCGATAATCGCTACCCTTTGCGTTATAGGCACATATGCATTGCGAAATACATTTTTTGATACAGGAATTATGCTGGTCTTCGGTATTTTAGCTTATTTTATGAAAAAATACAACATACCTGTTGTTCCAATGTTACTTGCTTTGATTCTGGGACCAAGTCTTGAGGAACACCTAAGAATGTCTTTAATAATCTCTCAGGGAAATCCGGCAATATTTGTCAAACATCCAATAAGTTTGATATTTATACTTATATCGATCTATTCTTTTATAAGCCCACTGTTGAAACCTTTTTTTAGAAGAGAAAAAAAAGTTATCAGCCCACCTGAGGTTTGTGAACCTGAATCAGAGGGATTATA
>CAZFGQ010000001.1:5317-29653 GCA_964518675.1 uncultured Spirochaetota bacterium | reverse complement strand
TAATGCATAGCACCTTTTGGAATAAATACTGCGCAGCCTGGCTCTAAATTATATATTTTACCATTTATATATATTCCTCCACGGCCGGAAAGCACATACAGGCAGTGTTCTACATCGTGTGAATGCCCTTCTCCGGTGTAGTTGCAGTTAAGACCTGCTTCCATTGTGTTCACAAGAAATGAGAAATTCTTTGCGCCTGTGGTTTCTTCATCGATAAGGATCTTTGCTCTTACCCTGCCACCGTGGACCAGTTTTTCTTTTACTTCATCGATCTTGACAAGAAGTTTTTTTTCAGCCATTTAAGATATCTCCTGTTAGGAAAGTATAGTATTAGGAAAACATATTAAATTGTATAATTGTATAACAATTGTACATACATTATATATTTATGAGTTTCTCCTGTCAAGGAGATTTTGTGTATAGGCAAATTATAAAAATGATTTCTTTGTCGTATGATGATAGCAAAGGTTTAGGGTAATTTCTGAACTACAAAATATTTTTTTGATTAATAAGATATATCTTAAATATATGTCTTTGAGTTTTTTATTAAAATTTCTTGACACGTAAAATTCTAGGGTATATAATGGCCAAAATGTGAATTTATTATAAGTTTTAACAAAAAATAACATCAATATAGTTCGTGCTTTTTAAATCTAACCTTATAAAAAACAAAAATAATTAAAAGGAGGTGTTACTATGAAAACAAAAATCCTTTTTGTATTGACCTTGGCAACGGTGTTTTTGTTGATATTGAATTTTTCTGTGTTTGCTGGAGGTCCTAAGGAGGCTGAAAAAGAGGAGATTAAATTAACTGTATGGATCAATGGTTCGGATAGTTACATTGGTCCAGAAGAACAAAAGCTTCCGCAGGATCAGTGGTACATTTCTCAGGCATTCAGGCGATTTGAAAAACTCCATCCAGGGGTAAAGATTGAGCTCTACGTGCCTCCAGATCAGGAAGGGGCACACCAGGCGTTCAAGGCTGCGGTTTTAGGAGGCACAGGTCCGGATGTTGCAAATCTCTGGACTGGCCAGGCTATCTTTAATTTAAAGGATGTAATACTTCCAATTGATGATTTAATTCCACCAGAAGATCTTAAAAATATCTGGGGATGGGAGAGTTTGCGCCTTGATTTCAAACCGGACGGCCCAATTCTGGGATATCCGGCAAGTCAAAATCAGTTGTGTTTCCTTCTCTATAACAAGAAAATAGCCCGAATGGCTGGGCTTGATCTGGATAAAAATCCTCCCAGAACACCGGAAGAGTTTAATGAAGTATTGTCTAAGATCAAAGCACTCGGAATCGATCCAATAGTAGTTGATGAGAGTTTCCCCTGGTTTTTTGCCTGGATTGGTGACTACTGGTGGGCACAGGTTTCGGGTTCTGATGGTATACTGGCAGCGACACATGGAAAGAGAAAATTCAGCGATGATGAGGGACTGCTAAATGCGTTGAGATACTATCGTTCTCTATATGAAAATGGATTCTTCAATCAGGATATGGGAACTTCGGCAGATTCGTGGAATAGGTTCCTGCAGGGTCAGGGTGGCATGACTCCTGTTGTAACGAGCTTTTTAAGTGATGCTGAAAGAGCCCTTGGAGAAGATGCCGGTGTATTAATGCCCCCGGATATTAGTCCGAATGCGATGATTACCAATTCTACAATTGGCGGTCCCGGTCAGAGCCTGGTTGTTTCAAAGAGCACGAAATATCCCAAATTAGCTGTTGCCCTTATTTCATTTCTCAACTCAAAAGAGGAGGTTATACGAGCTCAAAAGGTACAGCAGGTTCCGCCTGTCAGAACTGACCTTACAATAGATGAACTTGGGTATGAACCCGGCTCAAATATAGCTTTTCTGTATAAGAATTATGCAAAGAATTACATATACTGGCCAGATAATTTATTGACTCCTGGTGTTGCTGAGGTATTTTACAGAATGACACCTCTCGTAGCACTTGGAAAAATGACACCTGAAGAATTAGCAGCAGAAATGGATGCAGCGGTTGGTAGATAGATTAATTAAATTATCTGAAAAGTGAGTGGTGTTATATAATGGTAAGCAGCAGGTATGGTACAAAGGTGAAATGGGCAGCAATGATTTCATTGCTGCCCTTAGTAATAATTTTAATTTTAATAAGATTTTACCCGATATCTATAGCAATTTGGAAAAGTTTTACCAACTGGGATGGTCTTTATCAGAGCGATTGGGTTGGCTTGAGTAATTATATTGAGTTTATTAAAAATGGCCCATTCCTGAAAATTCTCAGAAATACTGTTATTCTTCTTTTAAATGTCCCGTTACAGGTCTTTTTTGGGTTATTAATAGCGTTACTTCTTTACGAACGTGTTTTGGGCTGGAGATTTTTTCGTGCAGTAATATATACACCTCAAATAATTTCTGCAGTTATTATTGGCTACCTGTTTAAGATATTCTTTGGCTTCCGTGGACCAGTGAATATAATCCTTAGAGGAATAGGACTTGATTCAATGGCAATAGAATGGTTTGGAAATCCATATACAGCACTTATGGTAATCGTAATAAGTATTACCTGGTATGGTATCGGCTGGCAGGCAATTGTTATGCTCGGAGGAATGTCAACGGTTGATCCTTCAATACTCGAAGCAGCCTTGCTTGATGGCGCCAATTACTGGCAGAGAGCCTTCAGAGTAATGTTCCCGATGATTTTACGGGTGATTGAGTTTGGTGTGATAGCTTCTGGTGTATGGACCCTAACGCAACTATTCCCATTTATACATGTAATGACAAGGGGTGGACCGGGTTACGAGACAACCACACTTGACTATATGATATACATAAAATCTTTTGGTTTTAGTTTTGGAATTAATTATGGGATGGCATGTGCAATTGCCGTAATACTTTTGTTCTTCATTATCTCTATTACAAGTTTTGAGATGATGATCTCGAGAAGGATAGAGGTTAAAGGGTTAAAATGATAGTTCAGCGCCGATATGATCCAAAAAGAGTGATGGTATTTATAATTTTATCAATTATTGTTGTTTCATTTATCTACCCTCTGTATTTTATGTTAATTAACTCCTTCAAAACACGTACCGAATATTACATCAATCCGTTTAGCCTGCCAAAAGAAGGATTGCAGATCAATAATTATATAACCATGATAAGTCAGTTTAGATTGTTAAATCTATTTAAAAATACTCTAATTATCTCACTGGGCACTGTGATTCTACTGCTTATAATTGGAATACTTTCAAGCTATGTTTTCGCCAAGATTCCTCTTAAAGGAAAGATGATTATATTTTTAGCAGCCCTGATGACAATGTTTGTTCCGAGTCAGGTAACGATAATTCCGCTATATGTTGGGTTTTCCAAAGTTGGGCTGGTAAATACGTATTTTTCGGTTATATTGGCATATCTGGCATTGTTTTTACCAGAAGCGATTCTTCTTATGACAGCAAACTTTAAAAGCATCCCAGATGAATTATTGGAAGCAGCTGAGATTGATGGATGTAATTATTTTCAGAAAATTTGGTATGTTGTAATTCCAATGGGGAGGAATGCAATTTTTCTCGCTATAATTTTTTATTTTATTATGTCCTGGAATGATTTGTTTACCCCCATGATTTTGCTTACCAAGATGGAAAAAAGAACAGTGATGGTAGCGCTTGCGGCCCTTATGGGACGATATTCTGGGAGTCCTACATTTCAATTTGCCGGGTTGCTTTTAAGCGCTATTCCCGCTTTGATTGTATATTTTATTTTTCAAAAGAGAATTATTCAGGGTATGTCTTTTGGTGCAATTAAATGATTTTTAAACGATTTTTGAGGAAACAGAATTTTGCTTTATTTGTTCAGGTGACTCGGTCAACCTGTTAAAATCTAACATTGTTAAAAATTGTAATCCCTAATTAAAGGCAGGTGCTAAGGTTATGATAGAAGGGAGTTCATTTAAAAATAATCAATATAAAATACCCTATATAGTTACCGAAGAAGTTCCAGGACCCAGATCAAGAGAACTTTATTCTAAAGCCTCTGAGATGAAGGGTTTTTCTTCTCAGGTTAAGCTATTTCCTGTGGCTTTTGAAAGCGGAGATGGTTTTACATTAAGAGATGTAGATGGGAATACGTACCTGGATTTTGCCAGTGGAATATATGTAACAAGTCTTGGTCATGCTCATCCCAAAGTAAGTGAAGCAGTTGCCAAATGGGCTAAGAAATTAATGAATGTTCATGATTTCCTAACGCCTATAAAAGCAAAGGCAATAGAGAAAATAATGGAGGTACTTCCGGATGGGTATGGAGGCATACAATTTTATAGTGAGGGCTCAACTGTTATGGAAGCTGGGCTGAGGGCATGCCGATTATATACTGGAAAGAATGAATTTATCTCATGCTTTACTGATTTTCATGGGAAAACCGGTCATGCAGTTAGTTTGGGAAGATTACAACCTGCAAATGGAGTGGGAAGAGCTCAGGGATTCTATATGGTACCCCGTCCCAATCCTTACAGACCATATTTTACCGATGATACTGGCAAAATAGATACAGATAAGTATCTCCAGTTTTATGATGATTTTATTCTTGAAGGAACAACGGGCAATATTTCGGCGTTTGTTCTTGAACCAATCCAGGGTTGGGCAGGGACGGTGGTTCCTCCTGATGATTTTTTTCCAAAGTTGAAGGAGTTTCTTGAAAAAAGAGAGATATTACTTTTTGCAGATGAAATATTAACTGGAATGGGACGAACGGGAAAGTTTCTATGTATGGAACACTGGGATGTTAAACCGGATATAATAGCTCTTGGTAAAAGTATTGGAAATGGTTTCCCTGTTACTGCGCTTGTGGTAAAAGATAGTATGGCTGATAGTCTTGATAAAATATCTGCTTCTACCAGTTATGGTGGAAATCCAATGGCTTGCGCTGCGATTGTCGCATCTATTGAAGTTATTCAAGAAGAAAGGTTGTTGGAACATGCTTTAAAACTTGGTGAGTATTTTAATAAAAGAATGAACGAGATGAAGGAGAATCATCCCATAGTTGGTGATGTAAGAGGAAAAGGGTGTTTGCTGGGTATAGAGTTGGTAAAAGATAGGGATTCAAAGGAACCGTTTGAAAAGGCTGGTAAAATGGTATATAAAAAAGCCTTTAGCAAGGGTTTAGTTTGGGTTCCTTCAAGACACGTCCTAAGACTTTCCCCTCCAATTATTATTCCGGAGAAACTTGCTGCTAAAGGAATGGATATTATTGAAGAATCGATTTATGAGGTTGAAAAGGAGTTGGGTTATATTAATTGATCTAATATTGAATTCAGTTTAAATAAAAGATTATGTGCATTTCTTAGTCTGAGCTACCATCAAATTGAAATTTATAATAAAAATGATTATCATTATCATAATAGGAGAAAGTAAATGTTGAACACAATATCAGAATGTATACCTTACAGAGAAGACAATGCACCTGTAATTGGCATGATTATGGCTACTCTATCCGGAGAGTTTGATAAAAAATTAAAAGAAGAAGTGCAGGCCAGGTATCGAAAGATGTTTGATAATTTTATTGAACAGAAAATAATAAATAAAAAATCATTGTTTTTCGCCAGTTGTTATGGTGAAAATGAGGTTATAGATGCCTGTGATAAAATGACCACCAACAGGGTTGATGGAATAATCTACCATTCTCTTACATGGCCTGCTGCTGAAACGGTTACAACGTTGGCTACATACAGGTACCTTAAAGATATACCTATCCTTGTATCAGCTTCTCCGGAAGTTTTTTCTGAAAAAAAGAATAAACCACACATTTGGCCTTTAAACTCCGATTGTGGTAAAATATTTGCCAATTCAATCTTTTATAAACTTAAAAGGCCAACGCTCTGGGTCACAGGTTTGCCAGAGGATGAAACATATCAAAGGGAGCTATTAGATTTTTTTACTGTTTCTCAACTAGTAAAAAGAGTCAGGGAAGCAAAACTGGTGGTTATTGGTAATATAATGGATGATTTTCCTGAATCGTTTTATAATCCTTTGACAGTTAGAAGGGAACTTGGTGTTAGAGTTGTAGAGATAGATTCATCTGTTTTATTTACACTATTTGAAGAATTGTGAGTATCCTGCAAGGGGTTTAAAAATAAATCAAAATGAGATCCAGGAGGAGATCGACAGAATTAAAAATCAATTAGAAGTTAAGGTAAATGATAAAACGTTAATTAATGCAACAAAAGCATATCTAGCATATAAAGAGATTATTAAACATACTGGTGCTGAAGGAGCAGTATTTCGATGTGCACCTGAATGGCAGGAAAAGTATAATCTGGTAATTTGTGGAGTAATTTCGGAGTTGATAGATAATGGTATTATATATTCTGGTGGATGTGAGGGGGATGTATATAACACCTTAACGGGTCTTGTTCAATTTTATGCCAGTGGGTATCCAACCGCATGTCTGGATTGGATTGACAAACCCGGTGCTTCCGGTAGAGGGAGGTACACTTTATTGCACTGTGGTAATGCATGTAAAGGGATGTTAATACCTGGTAGAGGTGTCGTAGATTATCACCAGGTATGGCTCGAGAATCAAGTCGGTTACACAATTGAAGGTCCGATTAAAAAAGGTAATGTCACATTATCCAGATTAAGGGAAAATAGAGATGGTCAGTTGGAGTTGCTTATCGTAGAAGCTAACTCTGTTACTGATGAAATGGAGATAAGAGGCAATTATGGGGTGGTTGAAATTGGCGAGGAGCGGTTAAAAAGGTTAGAATATGAGTTAAACGAAAATGGATGGCCACATCATCTTTCACTTGGATGGGGACACCATGGAGGAATTTTAAAAAAAGCTTCTAAATTTCTTGGGAAGATAAAAGTTGTGAGTATATGATGTTTCATAAATAAGCGATTAAGTTAGCTTTAATGGTAATAATTAGAATATTTTATTGACACGATGTAAAATATACTATAATATTGTATGACAATCATACTTATTTAAAATATAAGGCTTGGGAAAAGTTAGAAAATGAAATTTGAAAAGATAAGTAGAGTTTCTGTTGCAGATGAGGTAATCGATTATATAAAAGAGTTAATTCTTTCCGAAAAGTTGAAACCGGGCGACCAGTTGCCATCGGAAGAGAGGATGGCTGTCCAAATGGGTGTCGGAAGGGGAACAATCAGAGAGGCTTTAAAAGTATTGATTTATCTTGGCTTTCTCGAGAGGAAGGGAAAATCAACCTATGTTTCAGAAAATGTGGAGGCTTACCTGAGTTTGACTGAGGTATTTGAGAATTTTAAGAAACATAGAGACATTATGGAAATTATAGAGGTTAGAAAGATAATTGAACCGGAAGCTGCTGCACTTGCTGCAATAAGGGCCAGCAAAGAAGAGAAAGAATACATAGAAAAAGATTTCGATATGATGTCATTTAGCCAGGAAGCGAGGGAGGATTTTATTAACTATGATCATGATTTTCATCTTGCAGTTATAAGAGCATCCGGGAATCAGATCCTTTCTGGCATAATTAAGGGTATTCAGGGTATAATGAAGAGGAACCAGGAGATTGTGCTAAAAAAGAGTGATACAATAATGCCTCGTTCACTGGAGTTTCATAGAAAGATTGCCAATGCAATAAAAAACGGGGATGGAGAAGAAGCGAGACACTACATGTTAAAGCATCTCCTTGATGTAGAAAAGGAGATGTTTAGAATCTTTAAGCTTAAAAAATCTTGAGCCTTAAAGATGCCCTCCAGGCTTTGATAATTACTCCAACTTTTCATATAAAAATATAAGTGAATTTTTTGTGAGATTATAGGTACTCCGGTTTAATTGATAAGTGGAATACAATGATTATGTTTAAGATTATTTTGGTTTTGTGGAGGATGAAAAATTTTGAATATTCATCACATATTTTTCGCCACTGGTTCCTTTCTCGGTCCTCTGGTGTCGAGATTTTTTTTGAGAAGTGGGTTCGGATGGCAATTGTCGTACAGACTTTTGGGTTTGGTAACTTCACTTATTGGATTGTTTTTCTTTGTTGCAGAGACAGGGAGAAGATTTGAATATGTAAAACCAAAAATCAAGGATGCATTGGGAGTTATAAAACAGAAAAATTATTTAGTCCTGCTGATTATAAACTTCTTTGGAATGGGGACTCAATTTGTATTGATGTATTTGATTGTTCTTTTTTTGAAAGAGGCAAGGGGTTTTGATGTGGCATTTGCAAGTCTTTTTCTATCAATGTTTTATGTGATGTTGGGAGCAGGAAGATTAATATGCGGTTTTCTGGTTTTAAAAACGAGCAATAGCAAGATGATTATGATTCTTTTTATCCTTCTTCTTGTATTTACAACGCTGGCAATATTTTCTTCAGGACTGGCATCAGGAATATTTTTTATTCTGACGGGGCTTGCAAGTTCGGGAATATTCCCGGGCATGCTGGCACTTACAAGCATTATAACTGGTGAGAGAGTGATGGGCTCCTCCCTTGGATTGCTTACATTTTTTGGCGGGATAGGAGGTATGGTTTTGACTTATGTTATTACAAATGTTTCTGAGTTGATTGGCCTTATTAGGGGTTTTTCAATGGTTATTCTTGTTCTTTTAGGGGTTAATGTTCTGTTCTCGATTATGCTGAGAGGATTTGTTATAGAAGAAAATAAAATTAATCTAAAATCATTTGTTTCTGAAATCGGTTTGGCAAAATAAAATTAATTTGGAGGAATTAAAAATGCCCAGAAAGAAAACATGGAACATCCTTGAAATGGGATGGGATGAGGTTGCAGCCCACCTCAAAAAAAATGATACTATTATGGTTTCAATGGGCTCATGTGAGAAACACGGTGCCCACTGTCCCTTGGGGACCGATAGTTTTACCACAATGGGAGTGGTTGAAAAAGCAGCAGAACTGGCAGATACCCTTTATACGCCACTGATTCCAGTTGGTTATTCACCCCATCATATGGGAAGGGTAAAGGAAGGATGTGGCACACTGACATTTTCAGGTGATACATATAGAAGAGTTGTATATGATATTGCCATGAGTCTTATTTATCACGGTTATAATAAAATAGTTTTTGTAACCCACCATGGAAGTAATTCCAAGGTAATAGATGATGTTCTGAGAAAGATAAGATATGAAACTAATGCCTTCGTGTGCTGGTATAAAACCCCAACGGAGAGAACGTATAGTTTAATTGCCGATATAGTGGAAGGGCCCCCCGAGGAAACTCCTGGGTGGCATGCTGGCGAGATTGAAACAAGTACTGCGTGGGCATATAATCCAGGTTCTGTTGATATGGAGAAAGCTGAGCAGGGGAGAACCCACGCTCCAAGATGGATGGGTGATAAGTTTACAAAAAAAGATGGAACAGGGTTTGTAACATTTATGGGTGTTGAAAATATATGGGTTCCTATGGAACATCACGAATACAGTGATAATGCCACAATTGGTAACCCGTTCAGAGCTACGAAGGAGAAAGGTGAAAAATATTTCGAAATAGCAGGAAAAGCTCTTGCGGCATTTCTCGAAGAGGTTAAAAAGTTCGATATAAAGGTGCCTGATGAGGCAAGACTATTCAAGAATAGAGCATAATCTGGAGGAGTGTTATTCTGGATTGGCAGTCCAGGGGATAGTTAAAAATTATTGATGGGGTACAGATGAAAGCTGTAGTTATTGAGGAATATGGAAAAAATCTTAAAGTTATGGATGTTGAAACCCCGAGACTCTCTTATGGGGAGATACTTGTTAGAGTTAGATACTGCGGGATATGCGGTACAGATTTGAAAATTGTTTCGGGAAAATTGAGACATATAATTAGTCTTCCCCACATTCCGGGGCACGAGATTGCTGGCGAGGTTGTAGAAATAGGCAGGGGCGTGAAAAATATAAAACCAGGGGATAGAGGTATTATTTACCTCTATCTCCCCTGCAGAGATTGTGAGCTTTGCAGAACCGGAAGAGAGAACATATGTTATAGCGTAAAGAGGATTGGGTTTGAACTTGATGGCGGATTTGCAGAGTATGTTAAGGTTCCGGAATATAATTTTTGCAGAATTGAGGATAATTCAGAGCTATGGAAGATGTGTATTCTACCAGATGCTGTTGAAACACCCTACCATGCATTAAGAACACTCCTTAGGCCTGGACCTTCTGAAAAGTTATTAATTGTGGGTGCCGGTGGACTTGGGCTCCATGCCATTCAGATAGCAAAATTAATGGGGCTGTTTGTTGCTGTAGTGGATGTTAGGAGCGAAGCACTTGAAGCAGCAGAAAAGCTGGGTGCAGATCTTGTTGTAAACGCTGGGAGTTATAATCCAGAGAAAGAAATTACAAAATGGACGGATGGAAAAGGGGTTGATTTTGTTATAGAGGGTGTTGGAAACGAAAAAACTCTCAGCTGGTCACTTCACTGCCTTAAAAGAGGAGGAAAACTCGTTGTAATGGGTTATGATCCGGTAAATCCATTTAGTGTAAAACCATTAGAACTCCACTATAACGAATGGTCGATTATTGGGGCAAGGCTCGGGACAAAACAAGAGCTGCTTGAGGTTATTCAAATGGTTGAAAACGGAAAGGTTGCACCAATGATTGCAAAGATATTTCCTCTGAATGAGATTAACAGAGCTATTGAAGAGTTAAAATCGGGGTTGAATGTGGGTAGGATTGTTGTGGAGGTTCGCTGATGATTTCAAAATTATAATTAACAAAGGAAGGTTTTACGATTTAATCTTTATTTCCCGAATATGCATTGTGCCCTGTATGAAAGGATTGGTAGGGGATAAAAAATCCTGTTAAAAGTTGTTAAGACTTATTTCTGATAGTATTTTAAAGCTCGAGATACGGGTTATGAGTCTTGTATATAGTAAAGGGGTGTGGGGTGATCAAAACTGTGGTTTTTATTTTCAGTCAGAATAAAAATAATGGAGGCATTGTATGAATGATAATATCAGAGATAAACTTAGTGGAGTGTTCCCACCGATGGTAACCCCTTTTAAAAATGATGAAATACAGTACGATGCAATTATCGAAAATGTGGAAAAAATGAACCAAACAGGCTTGAGGGGATATTTTGTACTGGGTACAAATGGAGAATACAAGGCACTCACAACGGAGGAAAGAAACCGGGTGCTTAAAACTGTGGTTGCGAGTGCGTCTGAGGATAAGATAATAATGGCAGGAACGGGAGCAGAATCCACGAAGGAGACAATCGAGTTATCTATCAAAGCAGCAGAAATAGGTGCACATATGGTGAGTTTATTAATGCCTCACTTTTTCGCAAAAAAAATGGATGACAGAGCTCTCGCAACATACATTCTCGATGTTGCTGAGGAATCTCCAGTTCCTGTACTTATATACAATAACCCATCGGTTGCGGCTGGTGTGCTTGTAAGTGAAGAGGTGATAAAAAGGGTTTCAGGGCATCCAAATGTGCTGGGTATGAAAGACAGCTCCAAGGGTAATTTTAAAAAATATCTGAAAGCTGCTTCTCCAGATTTTTATGTTCTTGCAGGCTCTGCAAACTTTTTTCTTGACCTTCTCATAGAAGGAGGTATCGGTGGAGTTCTTTCACTGGCCAATGTTTTCCCGGATGAATGTGTAAGGCTCTATCAATTATTTGTTGAAAATAAGATTGATGAGGCAAAAAAGTTGAGCGATAGGCTAATTGCACTGAATAAAGAAGTCTCTGGAACGTATGGGGTTGCAGGTGTAAAGGCTGCAATGGATATTGTTGGGTTTAGAGGTGGTGATCCAAGAAGACCTTTGTTTCCTCTCACAGATGATGAAAAAAAGGAACTGGCAAAGAAACTCAGAGGAAGTGGATTCTGGAAGGAATAGTGAAGTCAAACCTGTAGAATATTTTGGAACAAATGTTGAATTTTCTGAGATAAAAATCCAGATTCAATGAAATCCATATGCAAAATAGAAATTAAAATGTTGAAATGCTGCTGAACTCAGAACAGTTAAAATAAATATTTGTTGATTTTTTATTGTATATCAATAATCTGTGGTACTCTATAAAATACGAAGTTTACCCCGTTTAATTTTTATGGATGAGGTTTAGAAATATGGAAAGACTAAAGGACAGAGTAGCAATTGTTACGGGATCAGCCCAGGGATTGGGTTTCGCAATTGCAAGAGCACTTGCAAGAGAAGGAGCATGGGTGGTAATATCGGATATTAACGAAACAGGTATCAAAAATGCAGTGGAGAAATTAAAAGGTGTATCAGAAAATGTAATTGGTTTTATTACTGATGTGAGAAAAAAAGAGGAGGTTGTAAGGCTTGTAAATAGTACAATTGATAAATGGGGGAGAATTGATATACTGGTAAATAATGCTGGGGGAGCCCTTCACACTCCTCATAAACTTGAAGAAATAGAGGAGGAACACTGGGACCTTGTTGTGGATGTAAACTTAAAAGGAACTTTTTTCTGTTGTCAGCAGGTAATTCCGAAAATGGTTGAGAGGAGAAAGGGTTCTATTGTAAATATCTCGGCTCTTGCGGCTCACTGGAGGGCTTCTCTTGCCGGGGTACAATATACAGCTGCGAAGGCGGGTGTTGAAGGACTTACGCGACAGCTGGCCTATGATTGGGGTCCATATGGAATAAGGGTTAATGCAGTTGCGCCAACTGTCACGATGTCCGGTGAAAGGGTAAAAACATTATGGGAGCAAAAATCTGAGGAAGAGAGACAGAGAATATTGAATCAGATTCCTCTGAGAAGGCTAAGTACCCCTGATGAAATAGCCTCGGTGGTGGTTTTTCTCGCATCGGATGAATCAAGCTATATTACCGGGATTACAGTAGATGTTTGTGGAGGAAGGTATCTTCGTTGATATCTTCTAATAGATTTTATTAATAAGGCGAACTTCGAGTTTTCAATATGAAACGCAATTTATTAATACAAAATAGAAAAATCAAAAAATATTTATTTAAATTGTTCGAAGTTCGCCGGCACTGCAACATTTTTAATTATATTTTGCATTAGGATTTCTATTTTCAGAAAACTCAACATTCGTTCTTCTATGAAGTGTAACTCGATTTATTTGCCTTGTGAAATTGAATAATGTTTTTCATTAAAAACAGTTTGAACCAATGAATTCACCTTGGAGAAGATAATGAAGGCAGGTTTTGGTTATGTACTGCTTCCTCAACCAATTGAAGAAGAAGCACACAAGCTTTTGCTTAAAAATGGATATGAAGTAAAAGTTGCCGAAACACCTGATCCCGAAGTAGTAGCCCCCCTTATGAAAGAGACTTCGGCAATTATACTGAGGACTGGAATAAAAATTACAGAAGAGCTATTGAGTAAAGCAGAAAATCTTCTCACTATTTCGAGAACTGGTGGCGGGGTGGATAATGTTGATCTGAAATCTGCTACGAAGCATGGGATTATAGTAACTAGCAGTCTTGGTGTTAATACTGTATCAGTTGTTGAGCATACGATGGCATTGATACTCGCCGTGTCAAAATGTATTGTGTTGCTGGATAGCGAAGTGAGAAAAGGTAATTTTAAAATCAGGTATAAAAATCTACCGGTTGATATCTGTGGGAAGACCATTGGTATAGTTGGATTTGGAAGGATTGGCTCTGGGGTTGCCGTTAAGTGCAGGTATTCGTTCAATATGAAAGTTCTGGCATATGATCCTTTTCTTCCTTATGAAAGGAAAAGAGAATTTGAGAATTGGGTTAGATTCTGTGAGTTAGATGAGTTATTTGGTGAAGCTGATATTATTTCAATTCATCTGCCACTGAATGATCAAACTAAGGGTATGATAGATAAAAAGTATATTTCTCTCATGAAAACTGGGGCCATTATTGTAAATACTTCAAGAGGAGGAGTTATTAACGAAAGAGATCTAACCGAGGCCCTATCCAAAAAGAAAATAGCTGGTGCCGGTCTAGATGTCTTCGAAAACGAACCTCCAGATCCCTCCAATCCCCTTTTAAAGCTGGATAATGTGGTATTAACTCCACATTCTGCTGCCCTTACAAAAGAGTGTGTAAGAAGAATGGCAGTTAGTGCTGTCGAAAGAGTGTTGATGGTGTTTGAGGGCAAAATGCCTCCAAATATTGCAAACCCTGAGGTATTAAACCTTCCAAAATGGAAGCATTTGAAAAGATAACGACAAGAACTGCTGGAAATTTTTTCTTGACAAAAATATTATATCTGATAATTTAATCATAACTAAAAAACTGGAATGTTGTTATAAAAGTTTATAACATATTGAAATATCAACAAAAATAGTCAAACGATAGCGTATACCAAGATGAATATTAAAAAATATCTGAAAAACATCCTGGTTCTTATATCCATTATTATAGTAGTAGTACTATTATTATATCCCTGAGGCAGCGGTGGATCTTTAATTATTTAAAGCCCGCTGCCAAAAGCGGGCTTTTTTTTTTAGGAAGATATATTTTAGGGTAGATACAGCGGTTTCTGATGTAAAGTTCATGAAATAAATATGAAGATTTACACTTTATAATTTTCACGATTAAATATTAAAAGTTTGCACAGGTGCAGTTTAAAAAATTAAGAATAATGGAGGAATCATGAGAAGCGATGTAATGAAAAAAGGACTGGTAAGGGCACCGCACAGATCTCTTCTATATGCTCTTGGCCTGGATGATGATGAAATCAGCAGGCCATTTATAGGAGTGGTAAACTCTGCGAATACAATTATCCCCGGCCATATGCATCTGAATATGATTGCAGAGGCAGTTAGGGCCGGCATAAGGAGTGCAGGAGGAACTCCACTTGAATTTTCAACAATCGGGATATGCGATGGGCTTGCTATGGGGCATAGAGGAATGAAGTATTCTCTTGGAAGCCGTGAACTGATTGCCGATTCGATTGAGGTAATAGTCGAATCCACTCCATTTGATGGATTGGTTTTGATACCCAACTGTGACAAGATAGTTCCTGGCATGCTTATAGCAGCGGCAAGGCTCAATATACCTGCTGTGGTGGTATCCGGTGGACCAATGCTTGCTGGCGATTTTGATGGTAAAAAGCTTGGATTGGATGATGTGTTTGAGGCAGTTGGCGAGTTTCAGAGTAGGAAGATCAATCAGGAGAAACTCAAAGAGATAGAACGTTGTGCCTGTCCAGGTGCAGGGAGTTGTTCTGGTCTTTATACGGCAAATACAATGAATTGCCTTTCGGAGGCACTTGGCATTGCTCTGCCTGGTAATGGAACGATTCCGGCTGTGTATGCCGATCGTATCAGACTGGCGAAAGAGGCAGGCCGGGTAATTATGGATAGAGTCAGGGATGGGATAAAACCAAGAGATATAATGACGAAACAGGCTTTCTTGAATGCAATAGCTGTTGATATGGCGCTTGGTGGTTCTACCAATACGGTTCTTCATCTTACAGCAATAGCGTACTATGCGGATGTAGATCTCGGGCTTGATGATTTCGATATGATGGGCTCCCGAGTGCCTCATCTCTGCGCAATTGCCCCATCAGGTCCCCATCATATGGAAGACCTCCATTTGGCTGGAGGTGTTGGGGCAGTGATGAAAGAGCTTGCTTCAGCTGGCCTTATAGATGATTCGGCTATTACTGTAACTGGAAAAACTGTAGCAGAGAATCTTAAAAATATAAGAGTAAGAAATAGAGATGTAATTGCCTCTGTGGATAATCCAAAACATGCTACAGGGGGGTTGACTGTATTGAAAGGAAACCTAGCTCCTGAAGGTGCCATCGTTAAAAGTGGTGCTGTTGATGAGAAAATGCTGAGGCATGAAGGTCCCGCAAGAGTATTTGACTCTGAGGAGGAAGCAGTTGATGCAATATTATCCAGCAGGATAAAACCGGGTGATGTTGTTGTGATACGCTATGAGGGACCAAAAGGAGGCCCCGGGATGAGAGAAATGCTTACCCCCACATCTGCGATTGCGGGAATGGGACTTGATGCATCCGTTGCACTTATAACTGATGGTAGATTTTCCGGAGCTACACGTGGAGCTTCAATAGGACATATCTCACCTGAAGCTGCTGCTTTTGGACCAATTGCGGCAGTTGAGGAAGGAGATATTATACAGATAGATATTCCTGGAAAAACCCTGAATCTCAAGCTTTCAGAATCCGAAATTAAAAAAAGGCTGGAAAACCTGAGGAAAAAAGGTGAAAGAGAACCCTTAATCAAGAAGGGTTATATGTATAGATATTCAAAGCTTGTTAGCTCCTCTGCAAAAGGGGCTGTTTTTCCAAAATAAACTTATGGAGTTGCGTATGAAAATGAAAGGGGCAAAGGCTATTGTTGAGATATTAAAAAAAGAGAATGTGAAAATTTTATTTGGAATTCCGGGAGGAGTGGTTATCCCGTTATTCGATGCCCTTTACGATGAAAAAGAAATTAAAGTGGTTGTAACGAGACATGAACAGGGGGCGATTCACGCAGCCGATGGGTTTGCAAGAAGTACTGGTAAAACGGGAGTCTGCCTGGTGACAAGTGGACCTGGAGCCACGAATATAGTTACGGGGCTTGCGACGGCATACATGGATTCCATACCGATAGTTGCCCTGACGGGTCAGGTACCGACAGAGAATATAGGAAATGATGCATTTCAGGAGGCTGATACAACGGGGATAACCAGGCCAATTACCAAGCACAATTTTATCGTAAAAGATCCACAGGAACTTCCAATTGTTATGAAGAAAGCTTTCTATATAGCCTCGACTGGAAGGCCCGGACCTGTTTTGGTAGATCTTCCGAAGGATATTCTCACTGCCGAGATCAATTTTGAGTATCCAAACGAGGTTAAAATACCAGGGTATAATCCGGTGATAAAGGGACATAAGGGGCAGATAAAGAAGGCAATGGAAGCAATAGAGAAGGCAAAGCGACCTTTGATATACGCAGGTGGAGGTGTAATTGCCTCAGGAGCAAGTGAAGAACTTAAAAAATTTGTAAAGATCACCGGTATTCCGATTACACTTACTCTTATGGGTCTTGGGGCTTTTCCGGCCACGGAACCTGAGTTTCTTGGAATGCTTGGAATGCATGGAACAAAAACAGCCAATTATGCCGTTGATAAGTGCGATTTAATGATTGCTATAGGTTCCAGATTTGATGATAGAATTACTGGAAAACTTTCCATGTTTGCACCAAACGCAAAGTTTATCCATATAGACATTGATCCTGCATCAATTAGTAAAAATGTTCAGATTGATATTCCCGTTGTTGGAGATGCGAAACACATTCTGCAGGAGATGCTTAAGTATGCAAAACCTCTTGATATAAAAGAATGGCAGGAAGAGATAAGAAAATGGAAAGAAGCACATCCGCTTACATATGAAAAAAATGATGATGTTCTGCATCCCCAGTACGTGGTGGAGATGCTCTATAAACTCACTGAAGGAAAAGCTTTTATAACAACAGAAGTGGGACAAAATCAGATGTGGACTGCCCAGTTCTACAAATTTGACTATCCAAGGAGGTTAATTACAAGTGGAGGGCTGGGAACCATGGGGTTTGGGCTTCCTGCAGCAATAGGTGTTCAATTTGCACATCCGAAGGAGACGGTGATAGATATAGCGGGGGATGGGAGTATTCAGATGAACATTCAGGAACTGGCAACCATATCCCAGCATGATCTACCAATTAAAATTGCAATACTGAATAACGGATACCTTGGAATGGTACGTCAATGGCAGGAGTTTTTCTTTGGGAAAAGGTATGCGGCAACATGTCTCAGAAGGGGTCCAAATTGCCCTGAGACATGTAATGAAAGGGGAGATCAGTGTCCGCCCTATGTTCCCGATTTTATAAAACTTGCCGAGGCTTATTACATAAAAGGCATTAGGATTGAGAAAAAAGGAGATGTGGAAGGAGCTATCAGGGAGGCACTCAGTATACGTAAGCCGGTATTGATGGAGTTCCTCGTTAATCCCGAGGAAAATGTTACGCCTATGGTGCCGGCAGGTGCGCCTCTGCACAAGATGATTTCAAGCAGGGAGGATGCCGAACAGTTTCTCCTTGCATAAACATATATTATGGAGGGAATATGGAAAGAGAATATACAATTGGAGTGATTGTTGAGAATAAAAGTGGAGTTCTGGCACATATTGCAGGTCTTTTCAGTGGACGGGGTTTCAATATTAAAGAACTTTCAGTCGGGGAAACGGAAAATCCTGAATACTCAAGAATGACGATTGTGGTAAGAGGAGATGATCTAATAGTGGAACAGGTAAAAAAACAATTAAATAGATTTATTGATGTTATCAAGGTAATAGATCTAACCGGTGTGCCTGCCGTACACAGAGAGATTATCCTAATCAAGGTAAAAGCAACCTCACAAAAAAGGCAGGAAATTTTTCAAATAGCAGAGGTATTTAAGGGAAAAGTGGTTGATATTTCTCACGATACTCTAACCCTTGAGGTGACAGGAGTTTACGATAAAATTGAGGCGTTGATAAACCTTCTTAAACCGTACGGCATTATTGAGATTGCAAGGACGGGTAGGGTTTCAATGGCTCGGGGATTTAATCCAAAGGGAGGAAAATAAGGGGGAAGCGAGAAATGAATAAGATCTACATTTTTGATACCACCTTGAGGGATGGAGAGCAATCCCCAGGGGCAAGTATGAGCGTTGAACAGAAATTGGAGTTTGCCAAGCTACTTGCCCAGGCTGGGGTGGATGTAATAGAGGCGGGCTTTCCTGTATCTTCACCTAAACAGTTCGAAGGTGTTAAACTGATAGCAGAAAAAATAAAGGGTCCAATTATTGCTGGGCTTGCAAGAGCTGTAGAGAAGGATATAGAGAGCTGTTATGAGGCCCTTAAACCTGCTGAGAAGAAGAGAATCCATACCTTTATTGCGACCTCTGATATACATATGACTTATAAGTTGAGAAAGAGTAAGGATGAAGTTTTAAAACTTGCAGTGGAAGCGGTAAGATTGGCACGTTCCCTTGTAGACGATGTTGAGTTCTCGGCGGAGGATGCCACGAGAAGTGATTGGGGATTTCTGAGGGATATATACACGGCAGTAATTGAGGAAGGAGCTACAACGATAAATATACCGGATACTGTGGGTTACACTATACCGGAGGAGTTTAAAAACCTGATCGAATATCTTATCCAGAATGTTCCCAATATAGACAGAGCGGTTATAAGTGTCCATTGCCATAATGACCTGGGTCTTGCTACTGCAAATACCCTTCAGGCAATAAAGGCGGGCGCCCGGCAGGCCGAAGTGGCTGTAAATGGGATAGGAGAAAGGGCGGGGAACGCGAGCTTTGAAGAGGTCGTGATGTCCATTAAAACAAGAAAAGATTTCTTTGGTTTTGATGTTGATATAAATACCCAGATGATTTACCAGCTCAGTAGAACTCTTGTAAGCTTTACAGGTATTCCTGTTCAGCCAAATAAGGCTATTGTTGGTGATAATGCATTTGCCCATGAGTCTGGTATCCATCAGGATGGAATGATAAAGCATTCGATGACCTATGAGATAATGACTCCCCAGTCGGTAGGAAGGAAGCAGTCTACACTAGTGCTGGGGAGGCATTCAGGAAAACATGGTTTAAAGGTTCGCTTAAAAGAACTTGGATTTGAGGTTCCGGAAAAGGATTTTAACCGTATTTATAATAAGTTTTTGGAAATAGCGGATAAGAAGAAACAGGTGTTTGATGAGGATCTGATAGCAATAATGGAAGAGGAGATGAATATCCTTCCCGAAACCTATTCGCTGGTTTACTTCAGTGTATTTACCGGCGACAAGGTAATCCCCACAGCAACTGTAAGATTGAAGAGGAATAACAGTGTTTACCAGGAGGCAGCAACCGGGGATGGTCCTGTTGATGCGGTATACAGGGCTATAGAGAAAATAACAGGTACACCTGTTAAGCTTCTGAGCTATTCCATAACAGCAGTAACACATGGGAAAGATGCCATGGGTGGTGTTAACATAACTGTTGAGAAAGATGGAAAGATATACAGAGGATATGGAGTTGCAACAGATGTAATAGAAGCATCGGCGCATGCATTCATAAATGCCATTAACAGGATAATCTATAATGCCAAGGGTTGATCAATATTCGCCCTAATAATTTTTAAGCGTGAAATTGTAATTAAGAAGATCCCAGAGTGGGGAGATTTGTTATGGAATTAAAAATACTTGATACTACACTCAGAGATGGAAGTCAGGGTGAAGGTGTTTCATTTTCAAGTACAGATAAAATAAAAGTAGCTAAAGCCCTGGATGAGTTTGGTATTCATTACATAGAGGGTGGATGGCCTGGTTCAAATCCAAAGGATATTACATTTTTCAAAAAGATACGTGATGTAGAACTGAAGAATGCCAAAATAGCAGCCTTTGGTAGTACCAGACGGGCAAAAAACAGGGCAGATGAAGATGAGAATCTCAAGGCTATTATTGATACGGGTGCACCGGTTGCGACTATTTTCGGGAAGAGCTGGGATCTTCATGTACGTGATGTTCTTGGGGTCTCGTTAAAAGAAAATATAAATATGATTGAGGATACAGTAGCCTATCTAAAGCAGATGGGAAAAGAAGTAATTTATGATGCAGAGCACTTTTTTGACGGATACAAGGCAAACAGGGATTATGCGATTGAAACACTACTTGCTGCCGAAAGAGGAGGGGCAGATGTAATAGTTCTTGCGGATACAAATGGAGGACTTATTACCCATGAAGTTGCACCAATAATGAAGGATGTAAGGACAAGGATAAAATCTCCACTGGGGATCCACGCACATAATGACAGCGAACTTGCTGTAGCTGTAACGGTTGAAGCGGTGAAGAATGGAGCTGTCCATATTCAGGGGACTATAAACGGGTATGGTGAGAGGTGTGGAAATGCAAATCTTTGCTCGGTAATTCCAATCCTTCAGTTGAAGATGGGGATAAAATGTATCTCTGAGGATAGAATGAGACATCTTGCCCAGTTATCCAGGTATGTTAGTGAACTGGCAAATATGGCACACGCTTCAAACATGCCATTTGTTGGTGAGAGTGCTTTTGCACATAAGGGTGGTATGCATGTAAATGCTGTGATGAAGAATCCGAAGACCTATGAACATATAGAACCGGAGCTTGTTGGTAACGTGAGGAGGGTACTTGTTTCAGATCTTTCCGGCAAGAGCAATATTTATTATAAGGCCTCAGAGTTTGGAATTGATCTCAGCAAGCTTGAGGATCACTCAAAAAAGACACGGGAGATATTGAAGAAACTCAAAGAACTTGAAGATGCTGGATATCAGTTTGAAGGGGCAGAGGGCTCATTTGAGATTCTTTTGAAGAAATTGATAAATCAGTTCAGGGATTATTTTACACTTGAGGGGTTCCGGGTTATTACGGAAAAAAGGGGACCTGAAGAGGATGTTTTATCAGAGGCCACGATAAAGGTCACAGTGGATGGAGAGAAAGAACTCACTGCCAGTGAGGGTGTGGGCCCGGTAAATGCGCTGGATAGGGCACTTCGAAAGGCACTGACCATTTTTTATCCCACACTTAAAGAAATGCGATTGGTCGACTATAAGGTCAGGGTGCTCGAAACGGATAAGGCAACAGAAGCCAGCGTTAGGGTATTAATACAGAGTAGCGATGGAGAAGATACGTGGGGAACTGTTGGGGTGAGCCAGAACCTCATGGAGGCAAGCTGGTTGGCCCTTGTGGATTCAATATCGTACAAACTTATGAAAGATGAAAGAGCTGGAAGAAAGATAAAAAGAAAAAACCAATGAAAAGTTACGATGTTGTGGGGATAGGGGCTTACTGTATAGATTTTCTAGCAGTAATGGACGGGTACCCGTCTGAGGATCAAAAGCACGAAGTTCCCGATATGTTTATGGAGGGTGGTGGGAATGCTGCTACCGGATGTGTTACTGTGGCCAGACTTGGTGGTAGGGTTGCATATCATGGCGCAATTGCAATGGACTTTTTGACCGAACCGGTACTCGATGGATTCAGGAGAGAAGGGGTTGATACTGAATGGATTGAGATGAAGGAGGGTGCAACTCCCTTCTCATTTATTATTATAAATAAATCTGCTAATACAAGAACAATCATGTTCAGAAAAAAAGGTGTCCCTCCATTTAAAAAAGATGATGTTAATGAAGAGTTGATCAGAAGTACAGAGGTCCTTTTCATCGATTTTTATCATCCTGAGGCTTCTTTGAAAGCCTCGGAAATAGCCTCGAAAAATGGTATCCCGGTTGTGCTGGATGCTGAATCGATACCCCGACTGGCTGATGAAATAATTGAAAATGTATCCCACCTGATAAGTTCAAGGGATTTTGCCATCAGGTATACGGGCTTGAGTGAGGATGCTGAAGATGAGGGTTTGCTGGAAGAACTTATTGTTAAGGTAAAATGTGATGTTGTTGGAATAACCCTTGGCGAAAGGGGGAGTGTTTTTTATGATAAAGACTCGGAAGAAATAATTCGCCAGGATGCGTTTAAAGTGGATGTTCTTGATACAACTGGAGCGGGAGATGTATTCCATGGGGCGTTCAGCTTTTTCCTGGCAAAAGGATATTCCCTGGCTGATATTGTTCGATATTCATCGGCATGTGCTTCGCTTTCCTGCAGAAGAATAGGTGGGAGAGCGGGTGTTCCTTCCTATGATGAGCTTATCAGCTTTTTGGATTCAACAGCATGATGTTCGATAAGTTTCTGCTTTTCAAGGAATGGCTGTAATAATCCTTAATGATTTTTCTGTATAAAATTGCTTGAAAAGGAATAGATCTTTACCGATCTTTTTGCCCTTCAATGTTCTTCTAAATCAAAAAAAATAATAAAATAAAAGCTTGACTTCTAAACCTAAAAGCTATAGTTTAGACCAACTTTGCGATAAACCTCGAGTAAGTTTAAGTAATTTTAAGAACTTTCTTATGGTTTTACGTAAAAAAATTTTTTGTGGAGGAAGTAGATTTTATGAAGACCGGTAAAGTGAAGTGGTTTAACGAGCGCAAGGGCTATGGTTTTATCACAGCCAGCGACGGAAGTGATGTATTTGTACATTATTCCGAGATCCAGAGTGGCGGTTTCAAAACCCTGGAAGAAAATCAGGAAGTTACCTTCGATGTAAAAGAAGGGCCCAAAGGTTTTCAGGCAGTTAATGTTAAGTCTCTTTAGAGCATGCGCTTAAGAGTATTAACATGAGGCTCCCATAAATGGGAGCCTTTTTTATTGTATTTATACTGTAAAACTAAAGGTAAATATGTTTATGGAGTTTGCTTTGATTGTGATAATGAGAAATTAAAAATTAAATTTCTACTTTGAATAATATTCTCACAAGAAATCCTATTCCGAAGGATAAACCTACAATGCCGAGACTGATAAAGACCATCTCTGCAAAACGGTTCTTGAATGATAGGTCCTTTGCGACTGAGATATAAAAATTAAAGAAAAATATTATGAAAATTGCAGCACCGATTGAGATTCCCAGACACGAAAGGTAGTTCTGAAGAAAAAGGTACGGAAGAATCAGTATGACCACGGTTACTACGTATGCAATGCCCGTATACAATGATGCTTTATAGGGGCTTTTTTTCTCCTGAGAACCGGCAGATGTTTCTGCCTTTGTTGAAAGGTATTCTGATGCCGCCATTGAAAAGGAAGCGGCAATCCCTGTAATAAATGCAGTTATTGCAATTAGCCTTGTTTTTTGAAGTGCAAGGGTTAATCCAGCGAGGGCTCCGGTAAGCTCCACAAGCGCATCGTTCAGACCAAGCACTATTGACCCAACATATTGAAGATGTTCTTCATCGAGCATGTTTAGCAATGCATGCTCGTGCCTATCCTCATCTTCTATTATATCAGCTATTTCAGGATAATATTTTATTATGTCCCTGTAATTCTTCTGAGCAGATTTTTCTCCTTTTTCCATAAGTTTGAGGCCAAATGTGAGTCCAAAGAGAACTGAGATAATCCAGTAGAAGAATATTTTAAGTTTTGATGGTTTTATATCGCGGTTTGTTATATTTTTCCATTTTTTGTAGTGAGTTTTTTCGTCTTTTCCTATTGCCGTTAAAATTTCTGCATTCTTGGGATTGTTTTTACCCACTACTTTTGAAAGTTTCATGTAGACGTGGTGTTCTGTTATTTCATTTTTCTGTGCTCCAAAGATCCTTTTCTGGATTTTTCTATCCAATGAGCTAAAATTTTTTTCTGAGTGTTGGTTCATTGTTCCATAACCTCGATCTTATATTGGATTGATAGTATTAATTCCCAGATTTTTTGAAAAATAAAAAGCCGGTTAAAAAATGTAAATAAAATCATTGATAAATAATTCATTTTATTAAAATAATTTTATTTATTAAATTTCGAGTAATAAAACAAAATCTTGAAAGGAGGGTGGTATGAGGAAGTATTCGGGGTTTATTG
>CAZFGQ010000001.1:0-5217 GCA_964518675.1 uncultured Spirochaetota bacterium | reverse complement strand
TATTATTATCGGGTTGTACTTTTTTAGAAAAGGCCACTGAAGTTCTCTACACTGCAGCTGAAAAAGCTGAGTTAACTGCAAAAGCTATAACTGGATATGGATGGGAAAGTGGGACTACAAATAGAGATATTTTCGCCAAGGATGTATCTTTTGACCTTAATGTAATGAAAGAGGATTTTTCTGGATCAGATTTTTATAATAATATAGCTAATTTGGATAATTTGGATCCATCTTCATCTTTTAAATATTATTTTGGTATTCAATTTGCTGAAGAGGGTATCTCTGTCACTGATAGTGAAGGTGAAACAGTTACTGTAACTTTGAATGGTACAGTATACTTTGCCTACTTTTACAGATATATAGTTGATGAGAACACAAACAGTATTACGGTATATTTTGATTTATTCGCTTACAGTCCGGATTTAACTTCTTCTGTAGTTGGAGAGAACCCAGATAATTATACTGTTGATATACATTTTTATGTCGAGGTCTCCTATAGCGAAATTGGAACAACTACAAGTGGATCAATTGTTGGTAACGTAGGTGATCATGAGGTTGATACCAGCTTCAGTGTAACCACACCTCAGGTACAATATCAGTTATAGTTAAGCTCTTTTATTATTGCTAAGATTACATTTTAGCTGGATATAAAAAAGCGTCCTTCATGACGAAGGACGCTTTAATTTTATAATTTAATTATTTTGTAATCTATTTAATGTACAATGAGGGCTTTTTGAATTTCTGTATGGGTAACTGGCTGTCGAGTATATAAATAACATTTACTCCACCCAGTCCTGTGCCCACATACAGGTATCCATTTCTCAGCATCACATTGATGATAGTCATAATGGTAATATAATTTATTACCTTTGATTTTTTATTCTTGCAAGGGTAAAATAATCAAATAATCTATACATACTATCGGATAATTGATAATTTTAAATATGATTTGATCCACAAGAGGTGATGAATGGAACCTTCAATTTCCTCTTCTACTGTTAAAGCAATAGAAGCCATCCTTTCAGATGCTTATGCTGAAGGTCGTCGTAAGCTTTATGAGCATGAGGTATATGCGATTCTGGCCGAGCTCAATATCAGAACTCCTGTTCATATTCTTGTAAGAGACAGAAAGGACATAACCAAAAATGTTTTAAGCCTTTTTGGAACTAACAGAATTGTTTTAAAGGCAGTTTCGAGAGATCTGGTGCATAAGCATAAATACGGTGGGGTGAGGATTGTTTATAAGGACCTCGATTTTGTTCGTTATTCGTGGGAGAAGATGCATGACGAGCTCGTTGAAAAAAGGTTTAACCTGGAAGGCATCATTCTGGTGGAGTACGTTGAGTATTCAAAAGATCTTGGAAATGAGATACTTCTTGGTTTTCGAGAATCCGAGTCGTTTGGACCTGTTATTTCATTTTCAAAGGGAGGTACAGATGCCGAACACTTTGCCGAAAATTATTCACCCCCGAATCTTATTCTGGCACCCATAGATAGAAATTGGGCGGTAGCACTTCTCGAATCAACCAGAATCCAGAAGAAATACATCCAGGAAGGAAAAATTGATTACATCCCGAAGATAGTTGAGGCGGGTGTAAAACTAAGCGATCTGGCTGTTACATTTTCAAACTTTTTTGACACCAGTACCCGTTTTGTTTTCAAAGAGCTTGAGGTAAACCCTTTTGTGTTTGATTATGACGGTAATTTGATTGCAATAGATGGCTACGCCAGGTTTGACACAAAGTCTGAAAAACCTTTTACTGTGTATATTCCTCCGAAGGAGACTATGGTTCCATTCTTCGAACCTGTAGGAATAGCTGTTGCGGGAATAAGTCTCGAAGATGAGACCAAAGCAGGGAATATCATATTTAGAAATCTTTTGAGGCTTGGAAGAAGGGATGTATATGGTGTTAACATAAAAGGTGGTACGGCAAAAATTAATGGAACCTCTTTTAAGCTTTACAAACATGTAAACGAGATTCCTGATAGTATTGATCTTGCAATTATTGCAGTGCCAGCTGAAGCCACTATTCATGTACTGAGAGAATGTGTTGAAAAGAAAGTAAAGGCTATAATCCTGATACCGGGAGGTTTCAGCGAAATTAAGAAGAATGTTGAGATTGAAAAAGAGATTGAAGATCTTATTGCGCGAAGTGGGATCAGGCTTATGGGACCAAACTGTCTTGGCATTA
Source organism: uncultured Spirochaetota bacterium (assembly GCA_964518675.1). GTDB lineage: Bacteria > Spirochaetota > B62-G9 > B62-G9 > CAZFGQ01 > CAZFGQ01. The sequence goes on along the minus strand of CAZFGQ010000001.1, from coordinate 3,025 downwards.
TATATGCGAGCACAAAGAAATCCAGGGGAATAAATACGTTTTTTATTCCTGAGGAAAAGTTTTCAATTGAGGTGGCAAAGGGAAAGGAAAGAAATGTTGCTATTTTCAGCCAGAGCGGTGCGCTGGGTATCACTGAGATTTATAATCTGAGACATGCTATTGCTCCAAAAGTTGTTGTTAGCTACGGTAATCAGCTCGATGTGGATCCGTCCGACCTTGCCCAGTATTTTGAGGATGATCCTATGGTTGACATTATGGGGTTTTACATAGAGGGATTCAAACCCGGTGGCGGAAGGAGATTTTTTAATATTGTTAGTCGGAGTAAAAAGCCCATAATAGTATACAAAGCAGGCAGAACTGATGCTGGCAGAATAGCCGCTCAATCCCATACGGCAAGTATTGCGGGGGAGTATGAGGTTGCAAAAGCTGCAATGAAACAGGCGGGTGTTGTTGTTGCAGATACAATGCTGGATCACGGGGATTTTATTAAAACCTTTGCTCTTCTGAATGATTTTGATGTGAGGGGCAACCGTATAGCGATTGTTGTTAATGCAGGATATGAAAAAACTTACGCTGCAGATAATCTTGGTGAACTTCAGATAGCCGAGCTTGATAGAGAGACTCTGAATCAACTTGAGGCGCTTTTACCTCCCTTTGTATCTGCTGGCCCATTGCTCGATCTTACGGCGATGGCCACGGATGAACTATTTGAATCCTGCATAAAAGTCCTCCTCAAATCGAGCGGGGTTGATTGTCTATTTGTTTCAATAGTACCCCAGGCAATAGTGATTCATACTACGGACAGAGAAATAGATACATATAAACAGAATGTAGCCGCAAGAATAGTAAAAATTGTACACAAATATAAAAAGCCAACTGTTGTCTCTGTTAATGTGGTTTCGGGCTCGGATGCTGTTTATAACAGGCTTGGCCAGGTACTGGATGAAGGTGGAGTTCCTACTTTTTTAACGGCAGAGCGGGCAATGGTTTGCCTCAATGAGTTCATTAAATACAGGTTAACCCATGAGAAGAAGGATCTTAGTGAATGGTTAAGAGAATAGTATGCGTAGACAATTTTTAATTGTTATAATAGAACGCTGATGCCAAAAATTTCAAACAGCTTTATCAGAACCAGCGAAATTATACAGGATGTGGTGGGAGTAAAAATCCATCCCAGGAAAATATGCAATACTTTCTTGTAGCTAACTGCTCTGTACCCTTTTACCAGACCTGTCCCGATCACTGCACCTACTATCGCCTGGGAGGAGGAGACAGGAACCCCGACCTGAGTATAAATATGGAGTGTTATTGAATGACTCAGTTCCGCCACAAGTGCTCCTAAAGGACCTATTCCCGTTATTTTCTTTCCCACTGTTGTCATAACATTTCTGCTGTAAGTCAGAACACCAAGGGCAATTGCAAATCCACCAATAAGTGCGGCTGTTGTGGGTGACATCATACCTGCACCAACATAAACAGCTGTAACATTTGCAACGTTGTTTGCCCCGAGAGCGTAAGAACCATAGCTTCCAGCTAAAATAACACTTACTTGAATAAATCTGTTAAAGATCATTACATTTTTTATGAATTTTTTGGATACCAAATCGAGAAATGTATACATAATATAAGCGATTATCGCTGCGCCTATTGGTGTTCCGACCCAGCAGATGGCAATTTTTGTTAATTTTCTTGTATCTACATTCCCAAGTATAATAGCGCCTCCAAGAATTGCACCAACAATTGCCTGAGATGTTGATATTGGTAATCCAAGTACTGACATAATTGTCACTGCTATTGCTGCCGCAAGTGATACTATAAAAGCCATATTCATATTTTTACTTATATCCACTAGTTTTCCCAGAGTTTCCATTGCTTTTGGACCTTCTAGAAAGGCTCCTATTATTACAAATATCGAGATGATAAAAGTGGCAGTACGGTATTTTATTATTCTTGCAGCCACGCCAGTTCCGAAGAGATTTGCTGCATCATTTGAGCCTAGGGCCCAACCCATCCATACACCGGAAAGAACCCTCCACATTCTATACTCCGATTAATTTTTGTTAAATTCAATCAAAATGGTGAAAAGCTCTGGGCCCACCATGAAATTTAAACAATTAACTTAAGCGCTATTACATCGAGTTTATCCGAAGCATCTTCCATTTTATTGGTAATATAATTTATGTGGAGAATAAGCTCTCTAAGCATCAGCCTTTCAGAAAATTTTTCTATCTTTAGCTCTTTAAATACCATATTTAAGGTTTTCCACACATATTTGTCCACCTGACCCTCTAATTGTTCAACTTCTTTCATCTCATCGAAAACAAGGTTGATGTTGTCGAAAAGATTGTTAACACCACTCTTGAGTTTATCAACGCATTCGATCGTTAGTTTTCCCATTTCTCTGAGATCAGGTATTAACTCTTCCGGGATATTAGGCTCTATGAGAGTCAAAATATCTCCTGTAGTTTCTGCTTCATTGGCAACATCATCCACTGCATCAACTGTGATGAAAAGTGATTCCCTGATCGAAGGCATAAAAGCTCCCTGGTACATTTCTCTGTCTATCTTTCTCCGATATTCATCAGCCTGGGCTTCAAGTTTGTGAACCATTTTGGTTTCGGATTTTGACTGTTCTTTTTTCCCGTCCAGGTAGAAGTTGAATGCTTTTATGAAAGTTTTTACAGTTTTAGCAACGAGATCGGCGTGTTTTTTAATATCCTCAACTATAGTCTTTTCTTTTTTATGAATAAAAATAGGCATGTTTACTCCTTTTACTGAAATTGAAATTATTTAAAATAGTTTTTGTATCAATGATCTAATTGTTGAACTAAAATAACGAGAAATTTCCAACACTTCTTGAATTTCAAGCCGATCTTGTGGATGAAGGGTTTGGTTAGATGCTATTTTATTAAGTCTTCTAGTTTTAAAAGCTCGTAAAATGGGGTTTATTTTTGACTCAATGTTGTATGACTTTAGATGTGGTTTTAATAACATAATAAAATCAAATTTAGCAAGATAATGAAAA